>DOUV01000383.1 GCA_003520455.1 Chloroflexota bacterium
CTCCCCCTTCCCTGCGAGGGAAGGGGGCTGGGGGGTTAGGTTCTGCTGGCTCCGCCACCTGCCGGACAACTCGTGCGTACACCCCGGCGTCGAGGCGGGCTTGATTCAAGGGGGATTCCGATGTATAAGTAGGGTGCATGCCAATTCAGTGTAGCCAAAATCTGGGGGACAGCTGTGAAGCTCAACCGAGAGTGGTTCGGCTGAGCTCATGTCCCTGTAGATTTTGGCCACGCGTATCGGTCGACCCCGCTCCCTACCCATGTTGGTTTGAAGGCTGGGCCACTTCTTCCTGGTCACTTGCTTCCTTCGATGTCTTCTCGACGTACACCGGTGGTGTAACCGCCACAGGGATGGATAATGCAACCCTTTGGCAAACTCGTTCTCACCCGACCCGCTGAGCAGGAACAAGAATTCGCGTTGGCGAAGGCCAGCGTCGCCCTCGGTCGCGCCGCCATCAACGATATTGTTCTCAACGATTCGAAGGTGTCGCGCGCCCACGCCCGTATCGAATGTGGCGCGACCGGCTGCGTTTTGGTCGATCTCGACTCCGCGAATGGGACGCGCGTCAACGGTGTCGTCCTCGAACGCGCAGTCCTCACCCCGGGCGACATTGTCACGCTCGGCGACAGCACCCTGCGGTTTGAGACCGCTGCGCCGCGAGTCGCACCGGATGTCACCCTCCTCCACTCGGAGGCCGATCTGGAGGCGACCCTGGCTCAGGAGAGCCTGGAGGTGGCTCTGAGCGATACTCGCTCGCCTCGCCTGGCGGTGCACGTGCCGGGGAAGACGTGGGAGGTACCGCTCACTGATGAAGTCCTGACCCTCGGGCGCCAGGAAGGCAACGATATCACCCTGGATCATCCGAAGGTCTCGCGCCGTCACGCGCGGATCGAACGCCGCGGCGATCTCTTCATATTCCGCGACCTCGGCAGCACGAACGGTACCTGGCTCGGCGGGCAGCGGGTTGAGGAGCGTGTGCTCCAGGATGGGGATACGATCCGCATCGGGAGCGCCCAACTGGTTTTCAAGCGCGGCTTCGACTTCGAAGATCTGACCCTCGTCGAGGCGCCGCTCGCCTTTCGAGCCGGTGTCCGCCGCCCGGTGGTCATCGTGCCCGGGTTTATGGGCTCGGAGCTGTGGGCCGGGAGCGAACGCGTCTGGCCCCACGTCCGCCATTTTTTCACGCATCCCGAAATCTTTCGCCTTCCTGACGATCAACCACTCGAGGTGCGGCAATTGGTTGGCGAAGTGGTGATTGTGCCCAACCTGCTCAAGCTGGAGCAGTACAACCGGTTGGGGAATTACCTGGAAGAAGGTCTTGGCTACGAGCGCGGCAAGGATCTGCTCGAGTTCGCCTACGATTGGCGGCAGGACGTGCGGCTGTCTGCGCGCCGCCTGGCCGAGGTGATTGACAGTTGGCCCGTCACACCCCCCATCACCCTGATTGCCCACAGCATGGGCTGTCTGGTAAGCCGGTATTACGTGGAACGCCTGGGCGGGAAAAAGAAGGTGGGGCGGCTGATCCTCTTGGGCGGTCCGCATGGTGGGGTTCCGAAAATGATCACGACCCTCCTCCTGGGACCCGATCTTCTGCCGTTTGGTCTCCTCGGCGATCGGCTGCGTGAGGTGCTGGCGAGTTTTCCCTGTACCTATCAGATTTTGCCAACCTATACCTGCACGGTTGACCAGGAGGGCCGGCAGATAAACGTCCTCACGGAGGATCTGTGGCTCGCCGAGGCGCAGCGCCCGTTTCTGCACGCGGCGCGCGAGTTTCGGCGCGAGCTTGGGACCCGATCGAGCGTGCCGTGCGTCTCCATCTTCGGTTATGGCGTCAAGACGGTCACGGGCGTCTCCGTACAGCGCGACACGCACGGACGCTGGCACAAGGTGGACCTCGCCGTCGAGAGCGGCGGGGACAACATCATCCCTGAGACGAGTGCCGTGATGCCCGGCTCGGAGATTCACCCTGTTCAGCAGTACCACGGCACGCTCTACGTTGATAACGATGTGAAGATGCGGCTGAAGTTAGAGCTGACCCGATAGCCCGACGGATCATACTCCGTCAGTCACCGAGGAGGTACGATCAATGATCCCACCGGCCGTCCTGGAAATCCGTCACGGCGACGAGGTCCGCGAGGTCACCCTGACCGATGACCCGGTCACCATCGGACGAGCGGCGGATAGCGAGATTGTCCTCAACGAACCCCTGGTCTCGCGCCGTCATGCTCGACTTGAATGGACCAACGGTACGTTGTCCCTCACCGATCTCGGGAGCAGCAACGGAACGCGACTCAACGATGCCAGCATCGAGCCCAAGATCGCGCGCCCGCTCAAAGACGGCGACGTGATTGAGATTGGCGGCGTCAGCATCGCGCTGAGGCTTCCCTTGACCCCGTTCGATGCGACGCTGGTCCCAAGCTCGCTCGAACAGACGCTGGTCCCACAGGACAAGACCCTCACCCTCGCGCCGCCGGCTGCGCCCCGTCTGATTGTCACGACGACTCAGGCGACGCGGGAAGTGTCGCTCGACCGCGAGGTCCTGACCCTCGGGCGCGATCCCTCCAACGACATCGTCGTGGAAGACCGGGTCGTCTCGCGCCGCCACGCTCAACTCCAGCGTACCTCCGGTGGCTACGAGATCGTGGATCTGGGTGGCGCGAACGGACTGACGTTCGGGGGCACGCGCGTTCCCAAGAAGGTGCTCGCCGATGGTGATGTGGTGTGGATCGCCCAAACCGTCTCGCTTACCTACAAGACGTCAGCGGATACGGTCGAAATGCCGGGGGCTCCGCAGCATCTTGACCTCCGCGGCCGTACGACCCTCACCATCGGGCGTGATCCCCAGAACGACGTCGCGCTCAACCATCCGGCGATCTCGCGCAACCACGCTCGCCTCACGCAACGGGGCGGTGCCGTGGTGATCGAAGATCTCGACTCGAGCAACGGCACCTTTGTCAACGGCGAGCGTCTGGTGGTTGGCCAGCCGCGCCCGTTGCGCCCGGGCGACACCATCCGGGTCGGGCCGGTCAAGTTCATCTTCGGGCCGGAAACGCTCCAGCAAGTGGACGAATCGCAGGACTTGCGGCTGGACGCGCTTCACCTGAACCAGTACGTCGGCAAAGGGTTCAACCTGTTGCAGGATATCTCGCTCTCGATCTACCCGCGCGAGTTCGTCGCTATCGTCGGCGTCAGCGGTTCAGGCAAGTCGACCTTGCTCGATGCCCTCAGCGGCTTCCGGCCGGCGAGCGATGGGACCGTCCTGGTCAACGAGACCGATCTCTATCGCCACTTTGACGCCTACCGGACCGATCTCGGCTACGTGCCGCAAGACGACATCATCCACAAGGAGCTGACCGTCTTCAAGGCGCTCGACTACGCGGCGCGCCTGCGCCTCCCGGCCGATACGACCCGTGAGGAGCGCCAGCAGCGCGTGATGGAGGTGCTGGCGACTCTCAACCTCGCCGAGCGCAAGGATATCCCGATCCACCGGCTGAGTGGCGGCCAGCGCAAGCGCGTCTCGATCGGTGTGGAGCTCTTGACCCAGCCGGGGCTCTTTTTCCTCGACGAGGCCACCTCGGCCCTCGACCCAGGGACCGAGAGCCAGATCATGCGCCTCCTACGCCAGCTGGCCGACGATGGGCAGACAGTGCTGCTCGTCACCCACGCCACCAAGAACGTGATGCTGTGCGACCAGGTCGTCTTTCTGGCCAAGGGCGGGCATCTGGCCTACTTCGGCCCGCCAGAAGAGGCTCTAGATTACTTTGGCGTCCAGGATTTCGATGCCATCTACGAGAAGCTCGAGAATGAACTGACGCCCGCGGCCTGGGGCGAGCAGTATCGCCACTCGGTGCAGTACCAGAAGTACGTGGTCGCGCGCCTGCAGGAGAAATATGGTGTCCTCCTGCAGACGCCCCAGACTGAAAAGCGCGCAGCGGGGACCGCACGCTCCTCAACCCGCAAGGGAGGGGCGCACGCTGGCGTCCGGCGGGTCTCCGCGCTGCGCCAATTCGCGATTCTCTCCGCCCGCTACCTCGACATCATCCGCCGCGACCGGCTGAACCTGGCGCTGCTCTTTCTCATCGCGCCGATTCTGGGGAGCATGGACCTGATCGCCTGGCCGCGCGACATCTTCGATCTGACGAACGGCGATGCGACCCGCACGATGGCGATGCTCTTCCTGGCGGCGATCATCCCCTTCCTGGTCGGTGCGCTCAGCTCGATGCGCGAGATCGTGAAGGAGGCGCCGATCTACAAGCGCGAGCGCGCGGTCCTGCTGAAGATCGGCCCATACCTGGGCTCCAAGGTCTGGGTGGGGGTGCTCTTCGCACTCTACCACGCTGCGGCGCTGCTGATCCTCAAGATGATTGCGGTTGATTTCTCGCATCTGGGCGGCCAGGACATCCTCAAGTTGTACATCACGCTGGCGCTGGCGGTGATGTCGGGCATGATGTGGGGCCTGCTCATCTCCGCCCTCGCGCCGCGCGAGGAGCAGGCGGTGCTGCTCGTCATCGTCGTCGTTGTAGTCCAGATGGTCTTCTCCGGCGGAATCCTGGAGCTTGACCAGATCGGTCGCCCCGGTGAGATCCTCGGGGATGTGACCAGCAGCAAGTGGGTCTACCAGGCGCTGGCGGCCGCGGCGCAGGTGAAGACGGGCGACTGCGAGGGGACCAGCCTGAGCGATTGCCACTTGCCGGGCATCCAGTCGTTCGCCAGCGACCCCGAGCGGCGGGTCCTCTTGAAGACCGTCGACGAGCGCTATGGGTCGGTCTTCGGAGCGGATATCTACAAGAGCTGGGCCGCGATGGGGGCGATCATGCTGGCGCTCCTGGCTCTGCTCTTTGTCTTGCAGAAGAGGAAAGATGTGGTTTAGGTGGAGACTGGAGATTAGAGAGCGGAGATCCGCCTGCTCCCAACCTCCAGTCGTGAATCTCCACGCTCAGTCGCTTCGATTTCCAAGAATGGTTCCGTGATGACTGTGCACTCCTTCGGAAGGTACGTTGTGACAAGCCGCCTGGGACGCGGTGGAATGGCCGAGGTCTATCAGGCGCATGACCCCGTGCTCGACCGCCAGGTGGCGATCAAGGTGATCCATCCCCACCTGGGCACCGAGGAGGGTTTTGGTGAGCGCTTCCGCCGCGAGGCAAGACTGGTTGCCTCGCTCCGGCACCCCCACATCGTTCAACTCCACGACTTTGGCGTGGCGGACGACCAACCCTTCATGGTGATGGAGTACCTCGAGGGCGGGACGCTAAAGGAGCGCCTGGCGCAGGAGCGCGCGCGCGGAGAAACGATATCCCTGGGCGAGATCGTGCGCCTGCTGGGACGGGTGGCCGGCGCGCTCGACTACGCCCACGCGAAGGGTGCCGTCCATCGCGATATCAAGCCGACGAACAT
>DOUV01000390.1 GCA_003520455.1 Chloroflexota bacterium
CCTTCCGCCTGAGTGGGGCCCCCGACGTTGACACCCCTGGCGAGCGGTTTGGGGCACCACGGCGGGTTTGCACTCGCCCGGGCCCCCGCCGCTCAACGAACGAGCAGCGGCAGGTAAATCCGGTATCTTCCCACCTGGCCCATCGCCGCGAATGTGGTCAGATGGTTCAACTCGGCCGTCATGGTGTTGGCCTCGGCGTCGACAGTCGTCAGGATCCCTTCCCAAGCTTCTGAGGCGGTGTCCCAGTACGACAACGTCAGGGTGTTCTCGTCGATCCCCTCCAGGTCGCTCTCATCGTAGTGAATGATGATGCTGAAGGGGTTCGAGAAGCCGGTGACGGAATTGCCCTCCTCATCCTCGGCATCGATGGAGAAGACCGGCCCAAGGTATTCGGAGCCGGGACTGATGGGATGGCTCGTGGTGATTCCGGCGGTTACGGTCACCGGTCGGGTCACGACATCGGCCGGAAAATCGATCGTGATGGTGGTGTTGGCAGTGAGCGTGAGCACGCCGCCGGCGAATTGGCTGATGACGGTCGCGATGGGTGGGGGCAGCCGATAGTGGTAGCCCATATCGACGGCATCGCTGTCGGGCAGCCCGTCGGTGCGGGTGGTGCGGTCGTCCAGCCCCACATCGGCCGCAGCGCCCAGACCGGCGTCGACCCCCTTGCTGTAACGGCTCTCCGTTTGAGAGAGGTAGTAGTATCCGTGCAGGCCGGTGACGAAAAGGGGGTCCTCGCTGATGTTGCCGTCCGCGTACTCCTTGCCGGCGATATTCGCACCCATCATGTTACCGGACGGGTTGCTCCACACGTCGTTGGCGCTGATCTCCGGCGTCGGGTAAACCCCGCCTTTGGTGGGACCGCGAATGCCGTAAGTATTGCTCACGATGATGTTGTTGACGATGGTCGGCGTCGCGCTAGAGCCCTCGATCCAGACGCCCTCACCGCTGCCCTCGGCGTTGTAGGCGATGGTGTTGTTGCGGACCAGTCCGGCCGCGCCGTTGATGCTGATGCCGGCACCACGGGAGTTCACCCCCACACCACTGTTCCCATTGTTGGTGATGAGGTTGTTGTGGATCGTCGGCGCCGCGCCGTTGGAGACGGCGATGCCCCCGCCCTGCTGGGTGGCGGTGTTGGAAACCACGCGGTTGTGCTTGATCAGGGCCGTCCCACCATCGACGGCGATGCCCCCTCCGGACCCGCCCGCACTGTTGAATCCAAAGATGATGTTATTGTCGATAGTCGGGCTGCCGCCGTTGATGTAGAGCGCCCCGCCCGAGAGGCCGGCGATATTGGCGACGAAGGTGTTGCTGTAGACCGCCGCCGTAGTGTTGCTCAATACGATTGCGCCGCCCGCCAGGCCCGCGATGTTGACCTCGAAGGCATTGCCACCCAGTTGCACCGGGGCACCGTCAGCGTAGATCGCGGCGCCGCTCCCCGCTGTGTTGCTGAAGAAGGTGCTCAGCCGCAGTTGCGGCGCGCTGTTGCCGGTGACGAACATGCCGGCGCCCTTCGACTCGGTCAGATTGCCACCACTGTTGTTGCGCACGATCAGTCCGGACAGCGTGGGCGAGGCGCCATCGGCGATGTAGATGCCCGCGCCCTGCGTCGCGGCCCCCCCGGAGACGACGAAGCCGCTGAAGATCGTGTCTGACAAGATGCCGTTCCCCTCTGCTCGAACCACCGGTCCATCCCCGTTGCCGTTGAGAACGGTCAACACCGGGGTGCCGTACAGCTTGACGCCAGCTTTGAGTTGAATCGTCTCGGTGTAGATGCCCGGCAGGACCAGGATCACGTCACCGGCCACCGAGTCTGAGAGGGCGTCGTTGATCGTTACGTACGGACAGCCCGTCGGGCAGACTGTCAGACTGCTCGCGGACGCGGCGACTGGCTGGGAGCGGCCGGCCAGCCCAAGCCACGAGAGGGCGATAAGAAACGCGGCGAGGCCGAGCGGGATGACGAGCCGGCCCCGGAACAACCACTTCGATCGCATGTGAGAATCCTCCTCAGGTTGGGATGGTCGCTGTGAATCGTGGGATTGGACCGGAACGCGGTTCGGCTCGGCCGGATCGATACCGGACTCGGATGGGTCTGGCGCGACCTGCGGCGGCGAGCAGATCGCACTCCGCTCTCATCGAGATCGCGGACAGATAGACATGCTTGCGCCTTGTGCCCAAGCTGCCCGGTTAACAGGAGTCCTGCCGTCGCCAGGACATAGCGCTCCAGTGGCGCCTGGTAGGCCACCGGGGCGGGTTTCGGACGGCGTTTTTGGTGGCGGCGTTTGGCCCGGTTGAGGCGTTCCGCCGAGTGACGGGGATGGCCGGGACCCACTTCTACCCTAATCATCCCCACTGCCTACGTCCTGTCGGTTGAGTAGAACGCCTCGACGTGTCACTTATTACCCGACGGATTTGCACGTACGCCGAGTAGAGCCCAATGGTACGAGCAGTGATACGTCCCGGTGTGCCGGTCGGCCTGGCCTCACGCCGCTCCTGGTCGAACAGCAGAACCTCTGCCGCGCAGCGCCAACAGGGATTGTTATGAATGTGGCCCGTGGTCAAGTGGGGCGAGAAAGACCTCTTGCTTTTCCAACCTCATGCGCATCCCCTACTTCGGGTGGAGGGTGGTGACCGGCGGCGCCTCGACCGGGTGGCCGGGGATGAGGTGCGTCCACCAGGATGGTGTTATGGGCAATCTCCTCTAGTAGGCCGGTGGCTGGCTGAGGGCTGGTATCTTTGGGAGATGAGAGACTGGTATCCGCGCCAACTGCCAGCAGGAGAGCAGCGGCAGCCAGCAGCGCGAGTGCTTGGAAGCGCAGTCGTTGCAGCGTGTTCCTCGCAGGATGTACTCAGAAAGAATTGTGTTGGCGATGGATGAGGAAAGGAGATCTGTCAATCAAAAGTAGATCTATCTATTACCCACAAGT
>DOUV01000244.1:0-3566 GCA_003520455.1 Chloroflexota bacterium
AAGGGCTGGGGCGCCAGCCGCCGCAGCGCCTGGATGAGCGGCGGGACCCACAGGGCCAGGTGCTCCGCGTGCAAGCGCCGCGCGAATTCGTGTCGGCCGTCAGCCAGCCCATCGGCCAGCGCCAGCAATTCAAGGCCCAGGTGATCCGGCGCCCCAACGCGGACGTCGGCCGGTGGGCTCCAGTTCCCGCGGCGATAGAGCGCCTGCACGCGTGCGGTGACGGGAGCGAACAACATCGCGGAAGGGTCGATGAAGACGCTCTCATAGGGCGGCAGGTTAAAGCCAAATAGCCGCTGGTACTCCACCGCGAGGTCGTCGAGCGCAGCGGCACCGGTCTCCGGCAGTGCATCCCCGAGTTCCGGCAGCGCGGCGATCGTGGCGATGTCATCGGGCCGCACTTCTTCCAGCCAAAAGTGCCCCAGGATGCGAAAGGCGTCGGCGACGGGATCAACCATAGTCCTCCTCGTGTTCCTCCCCCTCACCCTTCGGCAAGTCGTACGCCTCGCGCACCGGGCGGAAGGGGCGCAGGAGCCAGTACGGCCGGCGGGTGCCATCGGGCGAGACCTGACCGGCCGGCCGGGTCATGGCCAGCCATTCGCGGTACACGGCCTGGGCCTGAGCGGTGTCCACGAAGATATCGCCGTAGCGGTCCTTGGGATGCGCCTGCTCGACTCGGACTTTCTGGTGCCAGCAGTGCATGCCACTGATGGGGTCGGGGTGAACCGGGAAGGTCAGGTTCTGGTGCACGCCTGCGTCCGTCCACCAGATCCGTTTGGAATCCGGGTCGTTGCTCTCGAAAGGTCCGATGTCCTTCACCTGGCGCATCTGCCACCGGCCGTTGTCGTCAGGGGTGAGGTCCACCAGGGCGGACGACCAGCGTTCCATGCCGGTCTCTTGCAGCCGCCAGCGGCCCATGTGGTGCGAGCAGGCGACGATGCCCGGGCGGATGCCCTCCGTGACCCAACACTTGATGACGAAGTAGCCGATGTCGGTGGTGACGCGGACCAGGTCATTCGTGCTCACATCGAGCCCCTCCGCGTCGCTGGGGTGGATCCAGAGCGGGTTCTTGTGGCTGATCTCGTTGAGCCACTTGCTGTTGCCCGAGCGAGTGTGAATCAGCGTCGGCAAACGGAACGTCGGCAGGAGCACGAATTCGTTAGCCGCGCGGTTGATGTTTGCCGGGTGGACGTGGCTCTTGATATAAACCGGGATGGCGTACTCCGGCCAGCCCCAGTCGCGGAGCGTGGTCGAGTAGAACTCCAACCGGCGCGAGGGCGTGTCGAAACCCCGCACAGTCCTCGCTCCGATTTGGATGCCCACCGGCTGTCCCCGTTCGTCGCCGGGGAAGGCCGGGTGAGGCGTGATGTTGGGTGAGGGCTGCAATGTTGCCTTGCTGTAGACGATCCCCGTTTCCGGCGCCACGACTGCGGCCTGCAACAATTCTTCTCCGACCGGTTCGGCGTATGGCGCTTCTGGCCCCCGGCGAATTTCGAACGCGCCGTATTTGCGCATGTACTCGAACGGTGTCAGCCCCTCGCGGGCCGCCGCTTCGGGCAGGCCGGGCACGGTGTTCTCGAACATCCAGCGGTAATATTCCTCGACCGTGATCTTCTCACCCGGCCGGCAGGGCGATTCGAAGTACTGCCGGATGCCGAGGCTGCCGTCCGGGTCGATGCGCCAGGAGAGCTCGATCCAGAACTCGGTCTCCTCCCAGACCTCGCCGGGGTTGGCCTCGTAGGTGTAGCGAACGTTGTGGCCCATCTTCTCGAGCGCCACGCGCCGCACGGGCTGGCGGAAGGCGATCCAGCGGCCGGCGTGGGTCTCCTGGCTCATCAAGTCGTGGCGTTCGGGGCCGTGGCCCATCGGCAGGACGTAGTCGGCGAACCAGGCGGTTTCGCTCCAGGTCGGCGTCAGGCAGACGTGCAGGCCCACCTTCGACTCATCGGTCAGCACCTCGATCCACGACATCCCATCCGGATTCGTCCAGACCGGGTTATAGACCCGCGTGAAGTAGGTGTCGAGTTTCCCGCGCCCCTCTTTCAGGAAGTGCGGCAGCAGGATGCTCAGCTCGTAGAAGGTCAGCGGGTACTCGCGGGGCCAGGTGAGCTCGTTCCAGCGCTTGGGGTGAGGGCCGAGTTTGTGCGGGCGCGGCACCCACTTGTCCCACGTGTTCGCCGACGTGCCGCCTGCCACCCCGACGGAGCCGGTCAGCACGTTGAGGAACCAGAGACAGCGCGCTACCTGCCAGCCACCCAGGTTCCCGGCCGCCGCGCTGCGCCAGGAGTGCGTGGCGAGCTTGCCCTCGCAGCGAGCCACTTCCTCGGCCACCTGCCGCAGGAGATCGGCCTCCACTCCGCTCTCAGCCGCGGCGAACTCGAAGGTGTAGTCCTTGTAGACCTCCTTCAGCTTCGCCTCGAAGGTCTCGAAGGTCCGAGGCTCATCCGGCCACTCGTGCTTCAGGTACTCTTCCCAGTTGACCCAGGTTTTGACGAACTCACGGTTGTAGCGGCCGGTTTGGATCAGGTGGTTGGCGATGGCCAGCAAGATCGCCGCCTCCGACCCCGGCCACGGCGAGAGCCAGTAGTCGGCCAGGCTGGCGGTGTTGGAGAGCCGCGTGTCGAGTACGATGAGCTTCGCGCCCGCCAGCTTGCCCTCCATAATGCGCTGGGCGTGGGGATTGAAGTAATGCCCGGTCTCCAGGTGCGAACTAATGAGCAAGATGACGCGGGCGTTAGCATGGTCGGGCGACGGGCGATCGAGCCCCAACCAAAAGGCGAGGCCGGCGCGGGCCCCCGAGGAGCAGACGTTGGTGTGGCTGTTGTGGCTGTCGACGCCCCAGGCAAAGAGTACCCACTCCATCAGCCCATCGTGCCCGGGCCGCCCGACGTGGTACATCACCTCGTTGTGGCGCTCCTCCAGAAAGGCGGTGCGGATGCGGGTCGCCAGATCGTCGAGTACCTCATCCCACGTGACCCGTACCCATTTGCCCTCGCCTCGCTTCCCCATCCGTTTGAGGGGGTAGAGGACCCGCTCGGGGTCATAGATCTGATTGTGGGTCGCCGGACCTTTGGCGCAGTTACGGCCTCGACTGCCCGGATGGGCGGGATTGCCTTCGAACTTCTGGATTTCGAGCGTCTCTTTATCGACATACCCCAGTAGTCCACAGCCGCTCTCGCAGTTGAAACAGACGGTCGGCACCAGCATGTAACGCCGTGGCTTTCGCTCCGGCCACGCCTTGGGGTCGTACTCGGCCCAATCGTCCCACTTCTCCGGCGGAGGGTAGCTGGCCAGACCCGCGGGCGCAGCACGCTCCGGCTGCCTCACCGTGGCGATCACGCCCACCACCGCGGGACGCCCGTTCGAAGCCGCAGGCGCACTCACGGCCGGGGCGGGCATGGGCTCCCGCTCGCGAGTCAAATCGGCAACCGCCTGGAGAAAGCGCGTCAGGTGTTCGTTCATACGGTATCCTCCGTCCTGAGATGACACCAATGCTTCGACGATCCTGGTGGCGAATTGGTACAAGTCGCAGGCGCCGGTTGGTAGTGCGCGCTGTAGGGGCGCACGGC
>DOUV01000244.1:3608-5973 GCA_003520455.1 Chloroflexota bacterium
CGCGCACTACGAGCCCCTCGTCCTCCCTCGAAGCGATTTCGCCAACAGGAGCTTCTACGAGTTGGGTATCTCTTGCGGCGCCATGACAAACGCGAATTCGAACAAATAGAGACCGACGGCGGCGGCCAGAGCTGCGATGGCCAGGGCGACGGGCGCGGGCGACCCGCTCACCGTGGCGACGAGCAGGAGCACAAGTGGCAGGAGATGGCCGAGCGTGATAGACCCGCCCCAGAACTGGAGGCGGAACTTGCCCCGGTGGATCTCGTGCGCCGCGCGCGCCGCGGTCTCGGAGGTGTGGGGCATCCCAAACTCGCCGACGAGGGTCACAAATAGATCGATGATGAGCATCAAGCCAAACGTCCAGACCAGAACCGTCAGCCATGGTGACGGCATTGTGACGAATAGAGCCAACAGCAGCAGCGCTGACGCGCCGACCATCAGCGCCTGGACCACCAGGTGGACCGGCAACAGCGTGCTCTGCCAGAGGTCGCGCCCCTCCGCCTGCCCAAAGAGGAAGGCGGTGTAGATCGCGCTGGCGAGTGCCAACACGAAACCGGCCGCCAGAAAGAACGGGCGGACAGCGGCAGCAGTAGGGGAGAGGGCTCCGTTGAGGGCCGCGGCGCCCTCGACCAAAAACCAGAGGCCGGCTACAACGGCGAAACCGACCAGGAGAAACGCGCCGCGCGTCAGCCACGACTTCCACTGGGGGCGGGTCAGGATGGTGTGGAAGCGCTCGGGCCGCTCCAGATCGATGACGAGCAGCAGGGCCGTGAGGCCGATGAAGAGCAGCGAGGCGAAGGTGCTCAGAAGCGCCACCGGCCCGCTGAACGGTGCCACCCCAAGGCCAAAGAGGAGGGCGACCAGCATGAAGATGCCACTCCCAATGTTCTTGGTCACCAGGTAGGCAGGGACCGGCCAATGCCACGAGATCTTGTGCTGGGCGTTGTAGACCGTCTGGATCATATGCTCGGCCGCTTGCGTCCCGCCGATGGTGATGGGGCCAGCCCACCCGCCGAGGCTCTGTTCCCGGGCCTCACGGACCGCAAAGCCGGTCGTCGTGTGGTGGTGGATGGCCTGGTGGCCGTTCTGACGGAGGGTGCCAGCGGTATCGATCGCCTGCGCCTGGTCGCTGACCACATCGGCAAATGCGAACGAGCCGAGCGTGTGGGAGGCCGTCGGCGTGAGGGTGACTGCGTTGGCGTCAATGTAGAAGAGCTTCGGGGCAGTTCCTTGCTCCGGCTTGCGGACGCTGACGTGATGGCTGCCGATCAAGCGGTTGATCTCGCTGCGTGGGTCGTCGAGGTCGCCGGCGACGATGGCTTGCTCCGGACAGACGACGACGCAGGCCGGTTCCAGTCCAACTTCGACGCGATGGGCGCAAAAGTGGCACTTGGCCGCCGTCTTACTCTCGGGGTCGATGTAGATGGCATCGTACGGGCAGGCGTGCAGGCAGGCTTTACACCCAATGCAGATGCGGGGATCGAACTCAACGATACCATCATCGCGTTGGTACATGGCTTCGACGGGGCAGATGCGAACGCAGGGGGGATTCGCACAGTGGTTGCAACGAGTGACCTGGAAGAACCGGCGGGTGTTTGGAAACGTGCCCTTGTCGACGGACTTGACCCACGTGCGGTAGACGCCGAGGGGCACTTCGTTCTCAGACTTACACGCGGTGCTACAGGCGTGGCAGCCGATACACTTGCGCTGATCGATGAGAAAGCCGTAGTTCATGCTCTCCTCCGCAGGGCCGCCCGCTTCGGCCGAAGACGAAGATGGAACGGCGTCCCGCGTCTGTGCTCGGGAGTCGCTGCTCAACAAATCCTCGATTGAACTCGAGGGGCTCGCGCCGATTGTGGATTCAGAAAGCCGTGCGTCCTTCGTGGCCTCACGCGGTCTGTTGAAGGATCACCCCCGGTCCGGGCGCCGCCACAATCACGTCGAGCACCTCCGGCAGGGCGCGTAGCTCGCGCTCGACGGCGGGCGCGGCGGGCGCCTCACAGATGAGATGCACGTTGGGGCCCGCGTCGATGGTGAAGTAGACCGGCAGACCGGCGGTCCGCCAGTGTTGCGTCGCTTTGATGAGCGTGATCGTAGCGGGCGCCCAGTAGAAGAGCGGCGGCGTGCTACTCATCATCACGAAGTGCATCGCGAGTGCATCGGTCTCGATCACCGGGCCGAGCGCGGCGAGGTCGCGCTCCAGGATGGCGCGCCGGACGAACGGCAGCTGGCGCGCCACCTGAGCCAAACGCGTGCTCAGGAAGGGGCTCGTGCCGGCGAGGAGGTGCCCCTTCGCCGAGCCCACCGCTTTCTCCTCGGTGGCAACCACCGCGACCAGGTCGCGCAGTGCCCAGTGATCGGGCGG
>DOUV01000641.1 GCA_003520455.1 Chloroflexota bacterium
CAAATTCCTGGGTCCATTATAAAGCTCGATCTCGTCTACCTCGCCAACAATGGGGTCGTCATTACCGAGCACGGCGCACCCCACCTCGAAGCCATCTACGCATTGCTCGATGATCACCTTGTTGTCGTATTCAAAGGCGAAGCGCAATGCTTCCGGCAGTTTTTCTTTTTCGGCGCCCTTAGTGATTCCAAAGGACGATCCTGCTCTCGCTGGCTTTACAAACAGAGGATAACCAAGAGTATCTGCCTGCTCGATCTTGGCCCGCGGATCATCTTGCCTCTTTATCACTACATGAGGGGGTGTCTGGATTCCGGCCGCCCGGGCAATCACGTGGGAGATGTCCTTGTCCATACAAAGTGCGGAGCTCAGCGTGCCGCAGCCGACGAACGGAATGCCGGAGAGCTCCAAAAGCCCCTGCACGGTGCCATCCTCGCCAAGTCTTCCATGGAGGATGGGGAAGACGACATCGAGCCGGATACGTTCCAGCCCGTGATTGTGGAGCACCAAAACGCCGTGCACCTTTGGGCTGGGCGACATCGCCGCCGGGACACAGCTTCTGTCGCTGAACCAGGTGCCGTCCTCGATTCTATCGGGGCTTCCTGCGTATCGGAGCCACTCGCCTTGACGGGTAATCCCGATCAATATGGGTTCGTATTTTTCTGCATCCAGATGGCGGATCACTGCTGCGGCAGACTTCAGCGACACCTCGTATTCGTAGGAGTTCCCGCCAAACAAAACCGCGACTGTCTTTTCCATAGAATCCCTATCCTTCTTGACCTCTCCCCGCGTGGGGTGATTGCGTTGACACCGGTTCTATGCCGAGCGCTGGTCACTGCTGCATCCTTGGATCGTGCGTAGGGTCGGCGTACATGGGAGGGCAACCGTGATCGATGGCTTCGGGGCGCAGTTCGTAGTGCCAGGGTTCGTTGCTGTAGATCTGGCATAGCCCGTACTTGGCGCCGTGTTCGGACAGCCACGCCGTGGCATCGAAGGGCCCAATGTCGACCGCGTCCCCCGACACGTGAGCAGACGTGTTGGGGGTGCCCACCCATCGGGCAGCTTCCTCTTCCGAGCCGTACTTCGAGACCGCCTCACGAAGAAGCTGATTCTGGTATTCTGGGGAACGCCAGCCGCTGTTGACGTAGAACTTGACGCCATCGTCCCCGGCATCAGTTGCAGCCTGGCGCAGGGCACCGAGGAGAGCTGGATCAAGGTTGGCTACACCTGGAATCTCGTCATCAAAGACCGTCGTGCCGTCGGGGACGACACCGTCAGCCTCGCCAAGCGCACCACGGTTCTCACTACGTCTCGGCAGCTCAGGGCGCTGGTGCGGCCGTGGGACGGCACCGTCAGCCTCGCCAAGCGCACCGGGAGGCTCACCGCGAAGGACGTGAATGGGTGATGCGGCCGTCGGGGACGAGGACGCCAGCACATGATTGGCAGCGGTGTTGTTGCCGCCGCTGCTGCCGGTGCCGGCAGGTGCGTTCGAACAGCCCGCGCTTATCAGGGCGACCATGGCAAGGGCGGCCAGCGGCCGTAGTGTTCTACTCATGTTTTCTCCCCGCGTGGGGTGATTGCGTTGGCACCAGTTATAGACAGCGTGGTGTTGCCAGCACGTATGTGGTTTTCGATATGCCGACGATATGCGCCAGCGTGTTATAATCGGAGTATGCGTGTGTTGATCGTCGAGGACGAGCCCTATATGGCAGAAGCTATCCGCGATGGCCTACGCCTGGAAGCGATCGCCGCCGACATCGCCGGTGACGGTGACACCGCTCTGGAGCTGCTGGGCAGCAACGCCTACGACATCGCCGTCCTCGACCGCGACATCCCCGGACCCTCCGGCGACGAGATCGCCAAACACATCATCGCCTCCGGCAGCGGCATACCTATCCTCATGCTCACCGCTGCTGACCGGCTCGACGACAAGGCCTCCGGGTTCGAACTCGGCGCCGACGACTACCTCACGAAGCCGTTCGAACTCCGAGAACTCGTGCTCCGTCTCAGAGCGCTCGACCGCAGGCGCGCCCACAACAGACCACCCGTGCGAGAGATCGCAGGCCTGCGTCTGGATCCGTTCCGCCGCGAGGTCTACCGCGACGGCCGCTACGTCGCGCTGACCAGGAAGCAGTTCGCAGTGCTCGAAGTCCTCGTCGCTGCCGAAGGCGGCGTCGTCAGCGCCGAAGAGCTACTGGAACGGGCGTGGGACGAGAACGCAGACCCGTTCACCAACGCCGTGCGCATCACTGTCTCGGGACTGCGCAAACGGCTCGGCGAACCCTGGATCATCGCCACCGTGGCCGGCGCCGGGTACCGCATCGACACTCAACCAGACACCGGGCGTGAGGGAGGGGACCGTGGATAGAGCCCCTGGTTTGAGTGTTCGCCTCAAACTCACCCTCAGCTACGCCGGCTTCCTCATGCTTGCAGGTGCCTTGCTGATCGCTACCGTGTGGGTGTTCCTCCTGCGCGACTTGCGCGTCGGTTCGAGCAGGCCCGGTGAATTCGTGCCCATCCGCTCCATCATTCTGCACGCCTACGCCCCGGCGACAGCCGGGGTGCTGGCATTCCTGCTGGTGTTCGGTCTGCTGGGAGGGTGGCTTCTCGCCGGCCGGATGCTCGCCCCCCTGACTCGCATCACAGACGCCACACGCATGGCCGCGAACGGATCGCTCTCCCACCGAATCCGGCTACAGGGCCGCAGAGATGAGTTCCGCGAACTCGCCGACGCCTTCGACACCATGCTCGCGCGGCTCGAAGCACACATCGCCGGACAGCAGAGATTCGCAGCCAATGCCTCCCACGAACTGCGCACCCCGCTGGCGATCACGCAGACGCTTCTCGACGTGGCCCGCAACGATCCGAACCGCGACAACGGCGAGCTTGTCGACCGCCTCCACGCCGTCAACGCCCGAGCGATCGACCTCACTGAGGCATTGCTCCTGCTCAGCCGCGCCGACCAACGGTCATTCACCCGAGAACACGTCGACCTGTCCCTCATAGCGGAAGAAGCCACTGAAACGCTCCTCCCCCTCGCAGAAAAACGCGGCCTCACCATCGAGACCTCCGGCGACATGACCCCCACCATCGGCTCACACGCGCTCCTGCTGCAGTTGACTACGAACCTCGTGCACAACGCGCTCGTCCACAACCTGCCTGAACAGGGCACCGTGTGGGTCACGACCAGCGTTCACCCCAAGAGTGTGGTGCTCACTGTCGAGAACACCGGCGAGAAGCTCACCCCACAGGTAGTTGCCACGCTTGTCGAGCCGTTTGTTCGCGGCACCGAACGCATACGCACCGACCACGCGGGTGTTGGCCTCGGCCTGGCGATCGTCAAAAGCATCACCCAAGCACACGACGGAACCCTCACCCTCACCCCCCGCGCCGCTGGCGGGCTCTGCGTCACGGTGCAACTACCCGCCGCGCCACCGCACACTGGCAGATGACGACCAGGGGAATTGCCGCACGCCCCGACAGGAATAGTCAAGGCCTGTGGATCAGCGTGGCATGCGGCGTGAGTGTCACCGCTTGTTGATTCGTCGGGTCGTTCGACGAGGACACCGTTCTCGAACTTCGCGCCGGCTCTGACCAGCGCGACGAGGTGGGCGGAATTGACGGCACACCAGCGGTCCTGTGCCGACTCGATGAGTTTGAACGCCATCGCGATCCCGGCGGCCCGCGAGCCGGGTCCCTTGGTGACCCGCTCCGTAGCCGGACGGTTGCAAAGGTCGACTCGATCGGGTTGGTGGTGCGCAGGTGGATCCAGTGCTCACCGGGGAAGTCGTAGAAAGCGAGCAGCACGTCGAGGTCGTTGGTGATCTTCGCGACCGCTTTGGGCCACTTCGCGCCGTAGGCCGCGGCGAACGCCTTCGCGGCCTGCTCGGCGTGGTCGCGGTCTTCGGCGTTGTAGATCTCCGCCAGCGCGGCCTTGGTCCTTGTGCGCCGACTTCGGGGGCGCGGCGAGGACATTGCCGATCTTGTGCCACCAGCACCGCTGCTCTTTCGTGTCGGCGAACACGTCGCGCAGCGCTTTCCAGAACCCCAGTGCGCCGTCGCCGACGGCGAGCACCGGGGCGCGCATCCCGCGCCGCTTGCAACTGCGGAG
>DOUV01000642.1 GCA_003520455.1 Chloroflexota bacterium
CACCGTCGCGAGCACCGTCGGGCAGGGCAGCACCTTCACCGTCACCCTCCCCGGCCCCGACCACCCGCACGCCCCACGGAGCGCCCAGACGCCGACGCCGGCATCTTGAATAGCCGCGCCAACTCTCACCGATGAGCGCTTCGCATCTGCAAGACTTCCGAAGTCTGCCGCCGCGGGGCTGATTGGCACACTGCGGCTCTTATGAAGCCGGGAAGGCCCGCAGATAGCCCTCCTAAGACTTCGGAAGTCTGGCCCGCTGCAAAGATAGCAGGTCTCCTTGCCGGAAGTATACGCGAAACCTCCGCAAAGACTTCGGAAGTCTGGCCCGCTGCAAAGACTCATCGGAGGAGGAAAACAAGTTGTCATCCAGCTCGCACGAGCCGCCCGCACGCGAGCGACGCCCTGCCGTTACCGCCTCAAACGACATGGACGGATGAGACCCGGTTCGCCAGGCGCGTGACCCCGAACAATCGCCAACGCTTCGAGGAGCGGGCCCGGTTCTGACTTTTTGCTCGCTAACCATCCTTTCCGGGACGGCGCCACCCACACCCCCTTTGGCTGCGCTCCACTTCCTCGAGAATCGCGGCCCCCGAAGTTGCCCAGGCCGGCGCACCGGGCGGCTCGTCCACCGACCTCGACAATGAGGGCTTCAGGCCGAAGGATAGACTCGATACTCTTGAAAAGGTGGCGGAGGGCTTGTCGCAGAGCACTCGCTCTGTTAGAATTGGCGAACAACTGAAAGACAACCCCGGCGGTGAGATACACCGTCGACACGAAGGTCCAGGATCGGGCAGGCACCGTGGTTTGTGTCTGCCGCGGACGACAAAGCTCGCCTGCATTCGACTGGGCGGGCTTTTTGCTTGCGCTCTTATTGGAAGAGTGCCCATCGGGGAGGCGAGGGCAATGCCCTCGCCGACCCTCCCACCTGATTCCACCTGGCATGTTTGCTCGAGAGACACGATGGAATCCAGGAGACTTTCGGGTGATAGACACTGGAAGTTCCCCTCAATGGCGCGCCGTCGGACCCTACCTGCCGACGAACTCGTCCAAGGCCGGCCTTGTGGACGAGACACGCCTATTCCTTCAGCTCTTTGCTGAGTGTCGCGATGCAGAGACGACACGCCAGGAGTTGGTCAACGGTGGCTTACCGCAGCGGTCGCGCGAGACTCGCCGGACCATCGTCGAATTTGTCCAGCGCCGGCTGCTCCGCTGGAACCCACCACCCTGGGTCCTGGACGATCTGATCGCCTTCGCCCGAGATAGGAATCCCGATGCGCTCCGAGCCGCGCTCCTGGTTCATGTGCCCCGGCAGGACACGTTGCTCTACAGCCTCGTCCAGAGGGTCATTGTGCCCCGCTTGTATCGGAGCGAACGTGAGATTGTCCGCGCCGATGTGCAACGGTTCCTCGATGAAGAGCAGGCTCGCCACCCGGAGATTACGACCTGGACCCATGCGACCCGACAAAAACTAGCGAGCAATCTTCTGACGATCCTGCGAGACTACGGCCTGCTGCGGGGCACCGCGCGCAAACAGATCGCCGAGCCGATCGTGCCGCCGGAGGTGGTGCGCCACCTCGTCCGGCTCCTGCGCGAGGAAGGTGTGACCCCGGAGGAATTGATCCATCATCCCGATTGGCAGCTGTGGCTCTGGGATGCCGGTCGCGTGCGGGCCGCGCTCCAAGCGCTCGCGACCGGGGAGAGCATCCAATGAGCGAGATCTCCCGGCGGCTGGATTTCCTGGTCGAACGATTGCGGACGGCGTATGACGGCATCGGCCACAGTAGTGGGCGTCCTTACGTCTATTTCGTCTACCCTCCCGAGCAGGAACTCGCCGTCCGCCGGCTGGTGGATGAGAGCCTGCGTGATGACGGAATACTCTGCTACCACCATATCGACCTGCTCCCCTTGACAATCGAGAGCCTGGCCGGCCAGGAAAAGAAGCGGCAGGAATTGCTGAACGACCCAACAAAGGGCGCCGCCGTCGCCATCGTCCGACTCTGGGCGCGGGCGCTGGGTAAAGCCATTGCGAAGCGGTTGGAGCACGAGTGCCAGGGGCGACCGGTGGTGGTGCTGCGCGGGCTGGCAGCCTTGCACCCGTTGGGCAATCCCACCAGCCTGATGGAAGCGCTGGCCGAGCAGGAGCCGCGCGACCCAAAGACGAATCGGATCGTTCCGATTGTCCTGTTGGTCCCCGGAACTCGTCCCGCTCAGACCAGCCGGACCTACCTCTTCCTGGGGTTGGAGCGGTTGCGTCTCGAGTTCTATCGTGGGGAAGAGGCGTAAGCGAGGATAATTATTCACCTGGACTTCCGAAGTCTTGCCCGAGTCTTTGCCATGAAAGCAAGTTAACGCTCTTGAACATGTTCTGCAACCAGATCCACCCCCGAGACTTCGGAAGTCTCGCTCCTCTCTAGGGGAACCGGCGTAAGCGAGGCGAGCTACTCACCTGGACTTCCGAAGTCTTCGCCAAGTCTTTTCCATGAAAGCGAGTTGGCCCTCTTGAACGTGTTCTGCAACCAGATCCACCCCCGAGACTTCGGAAGTCTCGCTCCTCTCTCCCCACGGGACAAGGTGTAAGCGAGGAGGTACCATGCGGATCCGTGATATCTTTGCCACCACCATCCAGGAACGGATTGAACCGGTCGTGAAGGTCGCCGACCGGCGGCCCGCGATCATGCTGAACGAGCTGGAGAACCTGGTGGTGACTCCGCAATGGGAGCGATACCTCCACCGCATCCTCGACGCCTACACCGACGCTGCAGATCGGGTCGATGAGCAGGGCATCGGCATTTGGATCAGCGGCTTCTTTGGCTCCGGGAAATCGCTGCTCATGAAGGTCCTCGGGATGCTGCTGGAGGGCAAGGATCTGGCGGGACAAGACGTCCATAAAGTCTTTCTGAACCGGCTCCCGGCCGGCAGTCCTGATCGTGCCGACATCCAGCGTTTCCTCAGAATCTGCGAGCGCAAGATCAGCACCACGGCGGTGGGCGGCAACCTCCACGCGATGTTGACCAGCCAGGAGGACCCGCTCGCCCTGATTGCCTTCAAGCTCTTCGCCCACCGGCGCGGCTACACCCACCACTGGCCCCTGGCCTGGGCGGTGGAGTACCAGATCGACGCTCGTGGGCTGAGTGAGGATTTCCGGCACCGAGCCGGTGAGATCACCGGTGTGGAGTGGGAAGAGTTGGCCGTCGATCCCGAGTTCTACCTGGACCGGCTCTACGAGGCCGCCGCCGATGTGCTGCCGGATCACTTCAGCGGTGGCGTCGCCGCCGTCGGCCGGGCGGTGGATGCGGTGGCTCGCGGCGGCATCGATGCGACCAGGCTCGTCGACCGGCTCCGGCGCTGGTGCGCGGCTCAAGACGGTGATGGCCGGCGCCACAAGCTTTTGCTGCAGCTTGACGAGTTGGGCCAGTGGATTGCCAGCGGCAACCCCAACGACCGCATCATGAACGTCGCGGCCCTGGCCGAGCGAGCGGCGGAAGCTGGTGAAGGACGTATCTGGATCTCCGTGACCGCGCACGGGGATGTCCAGGCCCTCCGCCAGAACGTGCAGCAGGAGCAGTACGCCAAGATCATCCAGCGCTTCGCCATCCAGTGCAAGCTGAGCAACGATGACATCAGCCAGGTGGTGGAGGAGCGGCTGCTGCGCAAGACGCAGGAGGCTCGCATCGCGTTGGAGCAGCGCTTCGAGGAGCGCAGTGGCGACCTGGCCGATCTGGGGACGGTGCAGGGCGCCCAGCGCGTCTATCCCGTACCGAATCGTGAGAGCTTTGCCCTGTTCTACCCCTACGTGCCCTGGACCGTGGCCGTGATTCCCGACGTCGTCAAGGGCATCGCCCAGGCGGCGGGGCGCGACGAGGCGCTGACGGGCTCGAACCGCACGATGATCGGCGTGGTGCAGGGGGCCATCATCGAGACGCCGGGCTTCCTGGAGAGCCGCGTGGGGCGCCTGCTGGCGCTGGCCGATCTCTATGACCAGCTCGCCTCGGACGTGCCGATCGAGACCAAGACCGATCTCAACCGTGTGGCCGACACCGTGCCCGGCGCCACGGCCTTCACGGCGCGCGTGGCACGGGCGCTCTTTCTCTTGGGCCAGGCGAAGTACATTCCCACGACACTCGACAACGTGACCCGCGCACTCGTGGATGGGCTCGACATCAATCTCAGCTCGCTTGGGAAACGGGTCAGGCTGGAGCTGGAGCGGTTGGTGGCAGCCGGCTACGCCAAGCAGGTGGGTGAACAGTTCGTCTTCCTCACCACCCAGCAGCGCGGCTTCCAGGACAAGGTCCGGGCGCGGCAAGAGGAGTTGCTGAGCCAGAGCTATGAGTTGAGCCAGGCACTCAAAGCGTACGACAGCGAGGAGGCGCTGCGCTTCGATCGCGTGCCACTGCAGGACTGGGAGCTCCCGCTCAAGCTGGAGATCGACGGGCGCGCGGTGCGCAACCCGGCGGCGCACGTGACGCTGCGGGTCCTCAGCCCGATCCAGCGCGCCCTCGATCCCCAGATTGGGGACGACACCGCGTTGAGACAGCGCTCGCAGCAGGCCCCCGATACAATCTTCCTCCGGCTGGCGGAGGTTCCCGGATTTCGAAAGGCACTCGCGTTGGCGGTGGCCACCGAGGAGGTCTCCAACAACGTCATCAACTCGCCGCGGGCCGAGCAGGGCGAGGAGGATGTCGCCCGGCAGGCCCGGCAGGTGGACCTGCCCGCCCATCGCGATCAGGTGCGGCGCCTGCTGGGGCAGTCAGTCCGCAACGCGACCATCTTCTTCCGCGGCGTTGCCTACGACCTGGCCCCCGGCGAGAGCGCCAGCGCCGCCATGCGGGCCACCTTGAGCCAGATTCTACCGAACGTTTACCCGCGCTTCTCCGAGGTCCCCTACCGGATCGCCAACGAGAACACGGCGGTCAAGGCCGCGTTGCGCGGCAACGCCACCAACGCCGAACTGAAAGCACTGGGAGTCTACAAAGCGGACGGCACACTCAACGAGAGCCACCCGCTGCTGAGCGCCCTGCGGGGCCGGCTTCCGTTGGCCGATCAGGACCAGCCGCCCATCAATGCCGGCGACCTGCGCGATGAGTTCGAGCGCCCACCGTTCGGCTGGGACGGGAACTGCGTCAAGGTCGGGCTGGCGCTCCTCCTGCGCGCCTCCGCCTGTCGGCTGATCGAGAACGGCCTGGTAATGACCGACCCCAGCAATCCCGAGGTGGAGCAGCTCCTGACGAAGGAGCAACGCTTCAAGAGCGTCCGCGTCCAGGGCGTGCGCGCCGAGATCGGCGTGAAGACCCTGCTGCAGATTCGCGGCTACGTCGAGGCGCTGTACGGTGTGAAGCCACCGCTCGTCGCCGCGACCTTCAACAATGTGCTCGGCGAGAAGCTGGCCGAGACCGCCGCCCATGCCGCAGAGCTACACGAGTGGGCGGCCGCCGCTCAATGCCCGCTGCCCCTCGAGTTCGAGGCCGGCACCAACCTGGTGAGCGAACTGCGGAGCATGGCCGCCCCCCAACTCCGGCTGCCCACCTTCCTGGAACAGGCCGATCGCTTACTCCACTACCATGAGACCCTGCGCGAGTTCACGGCGTTCAAGAACGAGCACGGCGCGACCTACTCGAAGGTGCGCGACTTCTACAACAAGATGATCTACGCCAGCGTGGACCTCCCGGAGGTGCGCCAGTTTGTCAACGATTTCCGCGTGGTGAGCAACGAGCGCAGCGTGACGACCGCGACCCGCTGGAACGAGATCGTCCAATCCTACCACGCCGCCCAACAGGCCATCGACCGGCAGGTGGCGCGCTGGCGGCAGGAGGCGGAAGACCAGTTGGGCCGACTCGACGCCGACCTGGAAGCCCGCGTGCGCGCCGCCGGGGTGCCGGAAGAAGCGATCCCCGACGTGATGGCGGAGCTGCTGGCCCGGTACGAGGATGTTCGCGAGCAACTGCGCCGCTCCACCCTCAACCTGCACGAGGCGAGCAAGTTGCTCGCGGCCCTGACAGGCGCCGGGCTCGACGTGCAGCGGCGCCTGCGGGAGCTCCAGGAGCAATTCCGAACCCGCGGCGAATCGAGTGAGACTGTTCTGAGCTGGCAGAATCTCGTGAGGCCGGCGCGGGCCGCATCGGCGGCTGAGCTGGACCAGGTTCTCGCCGCCGTCAGAGCGCGCATCCTGGAGGTGTGGGATCAGCAGGGCCCTCTGGTGCTGGAGTAGGCCCGGACGGCACCCAGGCAGCACTCGAAGGCCACGGATTCAAAGTGGTGCCGTTGACCAAAACGCTTTTTCTGGAGGCCTGGTATGACTACTTCGGTGCCTAACGGCGCCCGAGCCACGAGTTTCACAACGACCCCGTTGGCTCGCGCCGCGCAGTGCGACGACGAGATGCTGCGCGTCTTTTTGGTGGATGGGCGGGAGATTGCCGCACCGCTGGCCTGGTTCCCGCGCCTCTTCCAGGCCACTCCCCACCAGCGCGCCGGGTGGCAGTTGATCGGCAACGGCGAGGGACTGCACTGGGAAGCCTTGGACGAGGACATTTCGGTTGCCAGCCTGCTCGGCCTGCCGGGCGACTGACCGCTCTCCGCCGGGCGCCAGAGAGCCGGGCGACTGAAGTC
>DOUV01000339.1 GCA_003520455.1 Chloroflexota bacterium
CGGAAGGCGGTGGCGATCGGCGAGCACCCCGCCGCCTGGGCGCCGTTGACGCGCACGGCTTTGGGCTCGATCAGGCCCACCCTGACCAGATCGCGGAAGCCTTTGGCAATCTTGACCAGCAGCGAGCCGGAGGCCATCGGCGCCACGAAAGCGTCGGGCGCTTCCCAACCCAACTCCTCCGCGACCTCGTAGGCCAGTGTCTTGGCGCCCTCGGCATAGAAGGGGCGCAGGTTGATGTTGACGAAAGCCCAGCCGTACTCGTCGGCGACGAGCGTGCAGAGCCGGTTGACATCGTCGTAGTTGCCTTCGACGGCGATGACGTTCGGCTCGTAGACACTGGAGGCCAGGATTTTGGCCTCTTCCAGGTCGGCCGGAATGAACACGAAAGCCTTCATTCCGGCCTTGGCGGCATGCCCGGCCACGCTGTTGGCCAGGTTGCCGGTACTGGCACAGGCGATGGTATCAAAGCCGAAGTGGCGCGCAGCCGTGGTGGCGACACTCACGGCTCGGTCCTTGAAGCTGTAGGTGGGGTTGACGGCGTCATTCTTGATGTAGAGCCGATTCAGGCCCAAAGCGGCCCCTAACCGCTCGGCGTGAATCAGGGGCGTGCAACCGGTGCCCAGATCAACCACCGGCGAACCGGCGCCGCCGATATCCGGGAGCAGCGCGCGGTAGCGCCACAGGGTGCGCGGCCCCCGCGCGATGCGCTCTCGGCTCACCTCGCGCCGGATGGCATCATAGTCGTAGGTGATCTCGAGTGGGCCAAAACATTCCTCACAGACGTAGGATGGGCCCAGGGGAATCTCGGCGCCACAGATGCGGCAGGCGAGTGTACGAGTATAAGTAGTCATTGGCATCTCCTCGCAATAGGCAGTGCGGGCGGAGATCCCGGCAAACTGCACGAAAAAGCCCCCGGCCGGAGATGTTCTCTGGCACGAGGGCGGGTGCGCACGCGGCAGCCTCTTGAAACAAAAACCCCATCAGAGATGGGGTTAGCGACAAGCAACCGTCCGCCTAACCCTCTCATCGTCCAGATAATTCTGCCGGCATTGGCACCTGGCGTCCACACGTGACAGCTGTCACCGTGCAATCCACTGGTTGCCGGGGTTTCACAGGGCCGGTCCCTCCACCCCTCTGGATAAGAGATTAGTAGGTCTCTTTTGAGTTTGAAAGGTCGGGGCTTACTTTAACAGCGCCACCGGCAAATGTCAAGGCACCCGGATGGGTAGTCCGTCATCGTCCGGCCTTGCCGAGATCCACCGACCACGGATCACGCAAAATCTGCGGCGGTTCCCCCGTGCCGAATGGCGGTGAGCCCCAACAGGCCGATAGTCATCAGGAGTCGCCGGACGCATCAGCGAGCTGGCGGTAGCGCGCCAGGCGATGGTAGCAGATCGCGACGGCGACGGCGTCGGCGGCATCGTCGGGCCGCGGCACGTCTGTCAGGCCGAGGAGCAGACGCACCATCGTCTGCATCTGCTGTTTGTCCGCGCCACCATAGCCCGTAAGGGTCTGCTTGACCTCCATGGGTGTGAACTCGGCGATGGGGAGCCCAGCCTGGGCCGCAACCAGCAAGACCACACCGCGGGCATGAGCGACGGCGATGCCGGTAGTGACATTCTTGGTAAAAAAAAGCTTCTCCACCGCCAGGGCTGCCGGCCTGTGGCGGTGGAGAAGCTCGTTCAGTTCAGTGTGGATTGCAAGCAGCCGCTCGTGAAGCGGACTATGCGCGGGGGTGCGAATCGCACCGCACCCAACCAGGCTGAGATCGCTCCCGTGCTCGCGTACCAGACCCCAACCGAGCGTGGCGGTGCCGGGATCGATGCCCAGAACGACGCTCACGCGGCCTCGAGCACCTCGTTGCTGAGTTCGACGTTGGTGTAGACCTGCTGGATATCGTCCAGTTCTTCCAGCACATCGATCAGTTTCACCAGACTCAACTGCTGTTCGAAGTCCAGCGGGATCGTCGTCTTGGGGACCATGCTCAACTCGGCCGACTCGATCTGGACGCCGGCGTTGCTGAGGGCCTCCTGGACGGACTGCAGGTCGCTCCTGTCGGTCGTGATCTCGATATAACCGTCCTCGACCTCGACATCCTCCGCGCCTGCATCAATCGCCGTCAGCATGACCGCTTCCGGATCCTGTCCGTCGGCCGGAACCAGGATGAGCCCCTTGTAGTCGAACTGCCAGGCCACGGAGCCGCTCTCGCCGAGGGAGCCGCCATGCTTGCGCAGAGCGGTGCGAATCTCGCTGACCGTCCGGTTGCGGTTGTCGGTCAACGCCTTCAGCATGATCGCGGTCCCGTTCGGGCCATACGCTTCGTAGAAGATCTCGTCAAGCTGCTCGCCCTGAAGCTCACCGGTCCCGCGCTTGATGGCGCGCTCGACGTTCTCTTTGGGCATATTCGCGGCGCGGGCCTTATCGAGCGCCAGTCGCAGGTTGAAGTTTGCCTCCGGATCGCCGCCACCCTGGCGCGCGGCCGACTCGAGGTCGCGGGCGATCTTGGTGAATAGCTTGCCCTTCTTCGCATCTGAGGCCGCTTTGCGGTGCTTGATATTGGCCCACTTGGAATGACCGGACATCGTCTTTCGTCTCCTGCTCTTGGAAAAGTTCAAGGAGCAGTATAGCACGAATCGCCCAGGTGGGCCAGTCCCGTGGGGATTTGGGGTGTACGCAGGAGTTGTGGGGGGCGGACCCCTCCCCCAGCCCCTCCCCGAAGCGGGGAGGGGAGTCAGACGCGGGCCCGCCAGCCGCGCGGCCCTCCGTCTCCCCCTTCCCTCGCAGGGAAGGG
>DOUV01000851.1 GCA_003520455.1 Chloroflexota bacterium
CAATCCCAGCAGCGGCACCGCCAGCACGCCGCCCACGGCAAAACAGCCCAGGCTCACAAGATTGTAGACTGCGAAGAAGGCCGGGCGTGAGCCTTGGGTGGGAATCGTGCGATAGAGCGACGCCGGGGCCGCGACCCCGTAAATCCCGTCGGCCACCGCCACGAAGGCCCAGGCCACCACCAGCGGCCGCCCCGCCGCCGTCCGAAAGCGATAACTCTCCACCCCCGCCCAGTCCCCCGGACCATAGACCGCGCCCCCCCGGAGAAACCCCACGGTGCGCGCGTAGCTCGCATAGCTCAGCTTCGGCTGCCCCGCCAGATCCACCAACCCCCAGGCCTCGCTCGTGGAGGGGTCGGAGTAGGTGTACCAGATCATACTGTCCACCCCCGCCGCCGCCCCGCGAGCATGGATCTGCACCACGAAGCGGGCCTGCTCCGCCTGCGACATCGGCACCCCATCAATCACCTTGGCCGGATCGCTGCGCAACCCCGCCTCACTCACGATAATCGGCTTGGGCGCCACCCCCGCATAGCTCAGGCGCTCGTTCAGCCAGTTGATCTTGCCCAGCAGCGGCGCGCCCCAGCCCGCCCAAACCCGGTCGAAGGCCCGATAGTAATGAAAGTTGATGACATCAAAATAGGACCCCGCCCCGGCCGCCAATAACTCCGTCATGAAATCCGTGGCCTGAGCGCTCGGCTGACGACTGAAATTGAAAAAGGGCTGGTTGATCGCTGGGTTGATCCCGATGTCTTCGGCCGCCAGACCCCCCAACACGACCCGCACCGTGGGGTTCGCCTGGTGCATCACCGGGTAAATCGCCCGCAGCATGGCCGCATACGCCCCGGCCTGGGGCCCCCAACAGCCCCCCATCTGCGCATCCCCCATGTCGTTCCAATCGGGCTCGTTCCAGAATTCCCAGTCCCGCACGTTGGGCAGCGCCGGCCCATCAATCACCCCGTCGCCATTGTAGTCGCCATCCCCATCATAGCGCTCCACCAACGCCCCCACGAATTGGACAAAGGCCGTCTCGTCCGCCAGCCGGTCGTGCGGCCCACAGCTCGTCGTCGCCGCCCAACTCGGATTATGGCTCACGATCACCAGCGGCCGCAGGGATGCCTCCGCCAGGCTCCGCAGGCTCCCATCGACCCCATCCCACTTGTACGTCGGTGGATCGCTGCGCACCGGCTCGACCTTGTCCCAGTTCACCTGCGTCCGAATCCAGTCGAACCCCAGCGCCTGAAATTGGCCATCCAGGTACTGCTTGCCCAGGTTGTTGCTCGCTACCCCATAGAAGAAGGAGACGTCTACCGACGCATTAACAGGCGCAGCTGTCGTTGGGGTCGCTGCGGTCGCCGTGACAGTGGGAACCTGTGACGATGGACTTACCGTCGTCGCTCTCGTGACGATGCTGGTCAGCACGGGCGACACCGCCTCAGAGGCCTCCGGGGTAGCTTCCACAAGCGTGGCAGTAACCGTCGTCACCTGAGTTGCGGTGAGAGGCACGGCCGTCCGCGGAATGCCCAGGGTCGTCGCCGGATGAACCGCGGTTGCCGGTAGAGATTCAACAACGATTGGAACCACCGATCCGAGGCTGGGCGTGGCGCTAGACAGCGGGGAGGCAACCGGAGGCACAGCACGAGTACATGCACAAAGCAGCAATACTAGCCCCGGAACCACAAATTTCATGGTACTTGCCTCATGAGTTCGTAGGCGGTGACGAGGCGGCCGCCGAACGTGGCAGTGTAGACACGCTGGATGCTGAAACCCACTTCAGCCATCCCGACTGAGGCCGGTGACACCTCTCGCGCACTGAGCAAAAAGATAGTGCGAGTGTCCCTGGGAACCGACGCAAGCCCTACTGGAACCCGACGTAGTGGCGCACGCCGAACCCACTCCATTTCGTGCACGAGCGGCACGATCTGCCGTCCGGTGTTGCGGCGCCAGTACTCTTCAACCAAAGCCAGATCAAGATCGGTCACGAGCGTCGCGGTGCGCGGGGTGTGCCGATCTAACCATTGCAGGGTGGCGACGCGCCACGGCAGGCTGACCCGCTCGCGACCACCAAGAAGATATGCATTGCGCACAGCCAGTACCGATTGACCGACCAGGCTAAGTACGACAATTACCAGCAGCAAGCGGGCGACCCAAGAACGCTGGCGCTGCGACCATGCCCGGCCGACGGCAGCTCCCGCCGCCAGCACGACCAGGGGCACCAGCGGTGCCATAAGCCGGGTCTCCTGCCAGTAGTAGAGCCCGAAGAAGCCCAGGAAGGTTAGGAACCCCAACAGAGCCATCGCAGCAACCCGGCGGTTGCCCATCGGCGAGCGGCGAGCGAGCATCGAGAGGCCCGCCAGGGCCAAAACCGGAACCGTCGGCACGTAGAGACGATCCACGCCTGGTGCGAGCCCAAGAAGAACGCGTGAATAGTAAGAAAGGTTGCCCGCAGCACCGGGACCGAAGGCGCCTGCCATGAGGTAGGCGGGGTTGAAGGTGGCCGCAAGCGTCCCGTAGGACTCAAGATCCCAATAGCGGTAGCCAGTCATGAGGGGCGAGCCGAAGAATAACGTCTGATAGGCAAGCAGCGGCAGGAGCCCAACGCTAACCCCAAGCGCAAAGAGCATCATATGTGTAGCCGTCTGGGACCGCGCCGCGGTAGAAGCAGTCGCGGGCAACTTCAAGAGTGGAAGGAGAGGTGCAGCCCACAGCAGATTGGGCAGGCGTAACAGGCTGCTCAGGCCGACGAGCAGCCCGGCAGCAATCGCTGCCCAGAAGCTAACCGCTGCTGTTGGGAGCGTGAGGAGGGCCGCCGCCGCCCACATCACGAGCAAACTGGGCATCTCAGTACCGATCCGAGTTGCCAGCCACTCGACCGTCGGCGAGAAGGCGAGAAGCCCACCCGCTACCAGTGCACCGACGGAACCAACCAGGCGCCGCGCCGTCAGCAGGAAGAGCATCAGCATACCAAGTGCTACCACCCAGTTGAGTGTTGCGGCCAATGCCGGTTGTGGCCCAACCACGGCGAAGAAGGGGACGAGCAGTGCGGCATAACCCGGCGGGTAGCGAGAGGGGAACCACTTGTCGTTAAGGATGATGCCGTAGCGGCCGGTTCTAAGCCATGTCAGCGCACCCAGGGTATACTCCGCTGTGTCCGGCGTTGGTTGCAGGTCAGCGCTGAGGGCGGGCGGATCCCATGAGAGAAAAGCAAAGAGGAGAAGGATAGACAAGGCACAATAGCGCCAAGCGCGCATAACAGGCATTAGAACTTCTGCCAGGCGGGAACGAGTCGAAAGAAAATCGCGTAGAGGTTCAGCACCACGAGGCTCGCAAGCCAGAGGCTGAGAATCCGCGAGCGCACCCGTACCGGTACCCAGACGGTGAGCCCCCAGACCAGGTAGATCGCAAGCAACGGTAAGATTGGAAAGAGTAAGCGCATCTGGAAACTTGTACGTGCGCCGGTTGACCAATCTTGTGCGAGTCGCTGGATCATCATCGCCACAGCCACGACCAACGCAACCAGCCCGCTGGCCAGCGCTTGCCATTGGGAAGGTTCGAGCGAAAGTGATCCGCGGATAGCTCGCACGCCCTGCACGAATACACCTCCGAGGCCTAACCCCGTCAGCACTCCAAGTATCAGGCGAACTGGCGTCGCCAGCCACACATTGAGCCAGCCGAAGCGCCCCCAGAAGGATTCAACGACCAGGCGCAGATAGTGGCCCCAAAAGGGCAACTCCTCAACCGTAAACCAGGCAGCGGGCATGAATTGATAGCGAAACTGAGGAAGTGGATCGAACACGTGGCGGAAATAGATGTAGATCAATGTGGTTCTCGTCCGTTCGAGACCCGGCGCCTGTAGTATCAGGCGTCGCCACAGCGGTGGCCCTAACAAAACACCCGCCAATACCAGGACGAGTCCCCCCACGAGCCCACGCACCGCCCAGCGACGTACGTTTCCCACGAGTACAGCAGTGAAAAGCGCTCCACCGAGCAGCCCGACCAGAACGATGCTCGTCCGTTTTGTAAGCAGCGCCAATCCGACGAGTGCAACAGCTGTGGGCAGATGCCACCATCGATAACCCTGCCGCCAAGCGTCTACCAGCACAGCGAAGAGCAGCGCGCCCCAGAAGATCGTCAGGTGGTCATTGTTGACAGTTACGCTCAGCCAGAGCCGTTGCGGGAGAAGCACCACCAGGGCTGCCGCCCCAACCCCAACCAAACGATCCTCCGGCCACAGGCGGACGAGGGCCACCATCGCGACCCAGGCGGTTGCCAGACCTATGAGCATAGATACCACTCGCAAGACCCGCAATTGACCCTCGATTGATGCGTCTGCAACAGGCGCCAGGGCGGCCGCATAGACAAGATAGGCGAGCGGTGGTTGGTGCAACTCATGGGCCAGCCCAGCACCCCAAATGTCGGCAAAGCGGTCAGGTAACGGTGCGCCAGCCAACTCAGGGCGGACCATGCCGAGCCGCTGGAACTGATGACGCCGCATCGAGGCAATGATCGCCCGCTCGAGCGCCTGATCAGCATCGGACCAGCCCACCAACTTGCGCTTGTCGAAGAGGAGGCGAGCGTACTCATAATGACGCGGCTCGTCCGGTCCCATCCAGGGTGGTGTCACCCAGAGGTAGAGGAGACTCAACAGTGCACTGGTCGCGAAAAGGAAGGCAAGAACTGGCCGCGTGCTCATCGGACCTGACCGTTACGTAAAGCTTGGGCATTGCGTCGAGCGAGGCGCAGGTAGAGTTGCTCGGTTTGGCCAATCGAGTCGCGCAGGCTGAACCGCGCCTCGACGACGCGACGCCCTGCCGCGCCCATCGCAGCGCCAAGAGCGGGATCAGCCAGAATCTGGCGAATTGCAGCGGCCAGAGCCGAGGGATTCTGCGGCGGCACGATCAACCCAGTCTGATTGTGAATCACGACATCGCGCAGTCCGACAACATCCGTGGCAACGACTGGTTTGAGCAGCGCCATCGCTTCGAGCGGTGCATAGCCCAACGCTTCAAAGATGGAAGAGACCACAAAGATATCAAAGGTGGCGATTACCTCGAGAACGTCGCTGCGGTATCCGGTAAACATGACGTGGTCACGAATACCCAACTCATCAACCAATGCCTCGGCCGCTCCCCGCAACTCGCCATCGCCGCACCAGACGAAACGCACCCGCGGGTCACCAGCTATCACCTCAGCCATCGCATGGAGTAATGTCAAAGGATCTTTTTGGGGATTCAGGCGCGAGGCAGTGCCGACAACGGGGACGCCCGGGGCAAGCCCAAGTTCGGCGCGTTTGGCGATAGTATCGATCGTAAGATTGAAGTCGTCTAGAGCAATCCCATTTTCGATCAACACAACGGCTTCGGGCGGTGCAATGTGGTTCTCGATCACCACCGAGAACTCGCTGGGCGAGACCGCGATCGTGCAATCAGTCAACAACCCAACGGCCCATTCGAGCGAGCGAAAGAACTTACGCTGCCAGCCGCGCTTGCCAAGAAAGAAAAACCCATGAGGTGTGTAGATCACCGTCGGTACGCCGGCCAAACGGGCGGCAAGGCGGCCCAAAATCCCCGCTTTGGAGCTGTGTGCGTGCACGATGTCAAAGTGGTGGGAGCACATGAGGCGGTACAATGTTACCAATGATCGTAGATCGTCGAGCGGTCGAATCGCGCGCCGCATCTCGACGATCTCATAGTTGGTAGCTGTCGCCCGCAGCTCGTTGAGAATGGATTCTTGTCCGAACGAAGGATGCCGCTCGGAAGGGCAGGCAACGACTGTATCGAATTGGCCCCGATCCAGTCCACACAGCAAAGCGATGAGATGTTTCTTTGTCCCACCCCCTGTGGCTTCAAGGATCTGAAGAACTTTGATTCGGTCCTCGCGTTCCAAGGAAAACTCGGTCGTCGTATCGAAGATGTCGGCAGGTAGCCGGCCGATGCGGGTCACGCGCGGATGGGGGATGGAGAGATCGACAGTGGCGAGAGTAGGAGGGGATCGACAAACTCCCGAATCTCCTCGAACCGACGATCCCAACTGTGCTGTGCTGCCACAGCCCGTCGCGCAGCAACAAGTGACGGCGCCGTCGCCGCAGGCGAGAGTGCTAGCTCGATCGCCCGCTCCCATTCGCTGATTCCCTCGGCCAGCAACACGACCGGAGCCAGGGACTGTAGGTCCGGCAACGGCACAGCGACGGTGGGTCGCCCGCTCGCCAGACACTCATGAATCTTCGTTGGGTAAATAAAGCGCGCATAGGCGTCCAGCCGATAGGGGATCAACAGCACGTCGCTCGCTGCCAGGTATGCTGGTAGCGTCTCGTGGGCCTTGGGACCAAGCCAGGTAACATTCGTTCGGTCCAGAACCCGGTCGAGCGCCACCTTGCGCGGGCCGATCAGAACAATGTGCCAGTCAGGGCGGGATTCCGCTAATCCGGCTAATAGTTCCTCATCGAGCCGCTCGTCCAAACCTCCGAAGAAGAGTAACCGTGGGTGAGGTAGAACAGCCAACTCAGTTGGTTCCGCCTCTGGATGACCCTGAAATCGCTCGATGTTGGCTCCATGGCTGATGAGCCGGATGCGCCGGCTCAATGGGCGCTTGGCCTCGAGCAACGCTTGGGAGCTCACGATGACCGCATCTGCTGATGCCAGCAGCGCTTGCTCAGTTCGGCGATAGGAGCGAGCAACCCCCTTGTGATTGAGCGCGATCTCATCTGTACAGTCGAAGACAACGGGACTATCAGGCAGGAGCGCATGGATGTCGAGCACAGCCTCAGTTGCGTAATAGGTCCAGAGCAGTGGGGCCGGGCCAGTCCATTGCTGGGCTCGAATCACCAGACCACGCAGGAATAGACGGTTGATCCACCGCGCCCAGGCTCGCGCATGGAGCGGGAGTGTAAGCGGAGCAACGATCTGGAGCGTTGGCGGCGCCTGGCGGCCGCGCGGCACTGAGCGGGTCGCACGACGTAAGCGTCCAACAATCCGAGGCCAATCGTGAGAGGTGGGTTCGCGAATGCCTAAAGGCTCGACAAAGACGATGTATCGGCCCTCGGCTGCAAAACGGCTCATCAGTTCGTGCTGCCGGTTCCAGATATAGTCCCATTCAAGAGTTGAGAGGCAAATGATTCCCCTCATAGATCACCCCGAAGACCCCGTCGAATGAGAGGCCCTTGTCCCTCGGCGAATGCGGCCAGAGCGCCGAGCATCGCCGGTAGTAGAACGACGAGCGCATGCAAGACCACACCGTAAGCAAGACCGACTGCGGGCGCGACGCCAAAGAGGCTCAAGGTGGCGCGGGCGATGGCATGAAAGATGCCAACCTGCCCTGGCGATGCAGGAACCTTGCTTCCAAGCAAGAGGGTGACCAATACGGCTACAGCCGCGAGCCAGGAGATCTGAATCTGGAGAGCCAACAGTACAAAGTAGTTTGTCAGGATACCTGTCCCGGCAATGAAAAGGGTCCACCACATCAGGGGGAGCCACAACTTGCGGTGCTGGAAAACACTCAAACCACGCAGCGACTGATGGATCACCTCGCCGAATCGCAAGCGGGTACGCCAGTGAGCGTAGCGTTGCGCCAAGGACCCTTGGTTGACCAGGAGCGCGAAAAGAGCTAGTCCCCCCAGCCCAAGCAAGGCCAGTACTGTGAGAAATGCGACGATGATCCCGCTGTCGCGCAGCCAGTCTGGTAGCGGAATCAGCAAGACAAGAATTACAAAGAGTATCGCTACAATCGCTGTATCCAGAATCCGATCGACCACCACCGTCGCCATCGCGAAACTGACACCGGTGCCGCTCGCTCGCGCCACAAGGTAACCGCGCAAAATCGTCCCGAGCTTCCATGGAAGGATCGTGTTAACCATGTATGAGACCAGGAAGATCCCCGCCAGACGGCGACGCGAGGCAGAATATGGATGAAGCAACAAATCCTGCCGAACGATTGTGCCATACCACGAAGCGGCTAGCGCAATCAGTGCCGGCACAATCCACCACCAGACGGTCGTTGCCAGGACGCTCATCACCGCACCCCAGGAAATGCCGCGCACTGCAATATAGAGACCAACCAGACCGATGACCAGGCTGGCGAGTAGACGTGCGAGTTTCTGGAACTGAATATGCCTGGCAAGAGCTACAGTCTCAGCCATTATCTGTCCTACGGGCTGCTGCCACAATCAAGCGCCACAAGCAAACCTGGAGGCCGAGAATGAACCAGAAGACCGCCGTCCCCTTCGTACTATAGATGACGGACGCGTCCACCAGTCCATGCGCCAACACCGCCACGACGGCACCCACGAAACCAATGGCCACTCCGCGCTGCCAGGCCGAGGCAGCGCGGCGAATCGCCCCGAGGCTCAAAGCGAACCAGGCGTTCAAGGCACCGAACCAGGCAACAAAACCGGGTACTCCAAAATCAACCGCCATTTGCAAAAAGGTCTGGTGTGCGTGGGGGATCTGACGACCGGGTAAGTGAAGAAATAGGGGGTAAAGAAGGTTAACAACAACTGGAAACGTACCCATCCCGATACCAGTAAACGCAAAATCCTGGATCATATAGATTGCCCGTTGCCATAGCTCCACTCGCTCGGCAAAACCGCCACCAGGCTCGAACGGGAGCACCTGATCGAGCATGGCTGGCAGGCTGCCAAGGTGTGTGCTAGCGACCACGAGGAGCGGGATCATCAATAGTGAGAGCCATCGGGCGAATCTCACCCGAATCAAGAGGACTAAAACAACCGCTCCGCCCGCCCCAATCAACCCCCCCCGGGACTGGGTCAACACCAAAACCATACTCACGACCAGCGCGAGCAAGGCTGCCACCAGGCGCCATAGCCCGAGGCCATCAATCACCAGTGCGACACCCAACGGGATGAACATGACCAGCAGGCCGGCCGCCACATTGGGGTGGAATCCAAGCGGGTTAAGCGCCGCTATGTTCAGCTTCGGCAATTGCTCATAGATTCCACCCAACCCGCCCAGCTTGTACACGATCCAGTCGGTTCCAACAACGGTCAGTACGGCCACTACAAAGCCGGTGCCTATGAGCACCATCACTGCCCGCCGCATGCGGCGAGGGGTTGCAATTGCATTGACGGTCGTGAAGTAGATCGAAAGCCCTAACAGATTCACCTTGAAGATGTGCCACGAAAGCGCGTGATCCACCGACGGCCACCAGGCAACCAGGGTCATGCCCAAAAAGGCCAGAAGCGGCCAGTCTAACGGCGTCATTTGCGTGGGCCGGCCAAAGGCGAGCAGACGTACGACCCACGGCACGATCAAGAAGAGTGCCGCCGCCCGATCAAGGCCGGGCGGGATGAACGATGATGGCGCGACGATCAGGATAAGCAGCGCCGGCGCGAGCCAGACCGGTTCCCAAGTAGCCAGCGCCCCCCAGAAACCGGCTCCTGGGAATTGTTTGGCAACGGGAACGAACTCGATATTACCGACGTCAGAGTGACGCTCACTACTTGCAACTGGCGATTCCACGCGCTAACACCGTCCCGTCGGCTTTATACGACGTCACTTTTGAACCGTCTCAAGAAAGCGCG
>DOUV01000541.1 GCA_003520455.1 Chloroflexota bacterium
CTGAGGGGGATGCCCAAGCGAGTACCCCTCGCCTGGGGGAACCCCACAGGGCTTACCCCCTGGCGTCGAGGTGGACGCTTCGCCCTGAGGGGCGGTCCCCGGTGAGACCTTCTCGCTTGGGCGTACCCCGCGGGGTAGGGCTCCCCCCGCAGGGGGTGAGGGGCGGTCCCCGGCGAGGCCGTCTCGCTTGGGCGTACCCGGTGGGGGAGGGCGTACCCCGCGGGGTAGGAGGTACCCCTCAGGGCAGGGGCTCCCCTCGGACTAGAAGTCCGGGGGCTTGCGGCGGGCTAGCCTCGGTCAGCGCCGTTTTACCGCAGGAAATAGCGCCACGAATTCCCGCCAGACGGTTGACAGGTAGTGTTGGGTGTGATAATCTGTCGACAATCGACTGTTCTACAGTTTCGCATCGCTCTCAACCTCTGCGGCGCTCGGTGTGTCCGCAACTTGCTCCCAGATGCCGCCTCATCCGCACTCAATCCCAGTCGCGCCCCGCACCGAGGCAGGTGATCGTCCAGCGAAGACCGCAGCAGGTGAATCTAGCTGTTCCATCGACGCCAGGTCGTGACTCGTGATATCTCGTATACGTCCTCTACGCTCGTGGTTATTTCGCGTGACAGGAGGGCCGTTCGATCATTGTTATCCTCAAACCGCTAGACAATGGTGGAACAATGCACCAACTGCCCGTCCCGCTCCAGAATCCTGTATCAGAATACCGTCTCCTCCAGACGGACATTGAGGCCGCAGTCCACCGTTGTCTGGAAGCAGGAGTCTTTGAGTGGGGGCCGGAAGTTCCGGCCTTTGAGACTGAATTCGCCGAGTTGGTCGGTGCGCGCCACGCCGTGAGCACTAACTCTGGCCTGGCGGCCCTCAAGCTTGCCCTACGCGCCCTCGGCATCGGCTCCGGCGATGAGGTGATTACAGTCCCGAACTCTGATATCGCCACGACCAGTGCGATTCACGCCGTCGGGGCACACAGCGTGTGGGTCGACGTCGAGCCAGATACACTCAACATGGACCCGAACCTGGTAGAGGCGGCAATCACAGCACGAACGCGCGCGATCTTGCCCGTCCACCTCTACGGCCACCCCGCCGCTATGCCCGCGCTTTCCGAGATCGCCCGGCGCCACAATCTCTTGATTGTCGAAGATGCCTGCCTCGCGCTCGGCGCTTTCATCGAGGGTCGCCACATCGGCAGTTGGTCCGATATTGCCTGTTACAGCCACGCTCCCTCGAAACATTTGGGGGCGATCGGAACCGGTGGAACGGCAACTACGAACGACGCAGGGCTCGCCGAGCGGTTGCAACTCTATGCCGGTTACGGGCAGCCCCGCGAGCGATCGTACACGCAGGGCATCATGGGCCTCCCCCAACGGTTGCTCGTCGAGGGCTACAACGAACGCCTGGACGAGATTCAGGCCGCCGTCCTACGCGTCAAGCTCCCGTACGTTTTCAGATGGATCGAGGCTCGGCGTGCGAACGCGCAGGTGTACGGCCAGGCTCTGCGCGGCAGCGGGATCGATCTCCCGGTGGAGCGCCAGGGCTACCGCCATAGCTATCGCAACTATGTCATCCAGGTGGCCGGCCGTGAGCAGGTGCAGCGGCGGCTCACAGAAGCCGGCGTTGCAACCGCCATCCTCTACGTTCCACCGTTGCACTTGCAGCCAGTCTACCGGCGGCTCGGTTACAAAGCAGGAAGCTTTCCTGTCACCGAGGCGGCGGCCGATCGCCTGCTCTCGATTCCAGTTGGGCCAACACTGACTCCCGCCCAGCGAGACCATGTCGTCGCGACTCTTCTCGAGGCGTGTGGAGATCCATAGCGGGATCAGGAAAGGAGGATGTATCGGGTTTCCGCCAGGAGTTGACCTGATTGCACTCTTATTTCGCGACAGGAGGAGATTCCACATGAAAAAGCGTTTGGTGCTGTTCACTTTACTCGCGGCGGCTCTCGTATTGCTGATCGGGGCCTGCGCGCAGCAGCAGCCTGCACCGGCTCAAGTCATCAAAGAGACGGTGATCGTCGAAAAGCCGGTCGAGCAGACTGTGATCGTCGAGAAGCAAGTCAAGGAAACAGTGATCGTGCAGCAAACGGCAGAGCCCGTTGTCGTGACCGCGACACCTGGCGCGGCTGTCGTTGCCGAAGGAGAAGTGGTTGAGGGTGGGACGCTGCACCTGGGCACCCAGGCACCCGTGGTTTTGTGGGACCCCATCCACACTCAGGATAACAACTCTCTGTGGGCGCAGTTGAATGTATTTGAAGAGTTGGCGCGCATCGGCCCCAATGCGACGACCATCGAGCCGGCTGTGGCTGAGTCGTGGGAGACAAGCGAGGGTGGCAAGGTCTGGACATTCAAGATCCGCCAGGGCATGAAATTCAGCAACGGCGATCCAGTAACCATCCAGGACGTGAAGTTCTCGCTCGATCGCTGCCGCGCGCCCGATGCGACCGTCAACTGGATCTTGGAGGCAGTCGATACCATCGACATTGTCGATGATCAAACGCTCAAGGTGACCCTCAAAGCGCCGTCGGCAGCCTTTCTGAACGACATTGTTCTTTGGGGCTGTGGTATCACGCCTCAGAAGGTGATCGGGAAGATTGGCGCCGAGGAGTTCGCCAGCCATCCTGTCGGCTCCGGGCCGTTCATGGTCGCTGAGTGGACCAAAGGCGAGCGGGTTGTTTTGAAGCGCAACCCCTACTACTGGGGTAAAGACAGCGATGGGCGGCAATTGCCGTACCTGGACGAGGTCGTCCTGGAAGAAATTCAGGAAGATAACACGCGCATCCTGAAGTTGGTCGCTGGAGAGTTGGACGCCGTCACCTGGGTACCCTATAGCCTGGTCGACGCGCTGAAGACTTCCTCGGGCATCAGCGTCCATGTGGACCCCTGCGCGGGTGGCGCACCCGTCGCCCTAAACCAGCGCGTACCTGCCCTACAAGACGTCAAGGTTCGCCAGGCGCTCAACTATGCAGTTGACAAGCAGGCGATCATGGATGCCGTCTTCTTCGGTTATGCCACGCCCAAGTTGTCGCCAATCCATCCCGGTGTCTGGTTTATGACGGAGAAGTATGGTTACCACGACGATCTCGAAAAAGCGAAGCAACTCATGAGCGAGTCGAAGTTCCCGGATGGGTTCGAAGCCAACCTCATGATAAGCGCCGGTGACACTGTGAGCGAGCAGATCGCCAATATCCTCAAGGACCAGTGGGCAAAGATCGGGGTCAACATCACGATCGAGCCCCTGGAATCCGGCCTCGCGTGGGATCGGAACCTCAAGAAGGACTTCGACATGCGGCTGGGCGGGATCGGTACCAGCGACAACATTGATCCCAACGCGAACTGGCTCTACTCCTATGTCTCAGACGGAGGCGCCGAGGCCGCCCGGACCGGCTGGAAGGATGAGGAGATGGATGCCCTCTTCCGCCAGAGCCAGACCGAGATGGATTTCGAAAAGCGCGGCGAGATCTACGATCAACTGCAGCAGATGGCGATGGAGCGTGGCCCCTTCGTGCCACTTTACAACGCGTCGTGCTCGTACGCGTTCCGCGACAACGTTCACGGCTTCCGCTTGTTGCCCACCTTCAACTGGCGGCTGTGGGACGTTTGGGTGGCCGGGTAGTCCGCGACAGGCACCAGCGGCCGTGAGACACCCACGCGGGTGTCTCACGGCCCAGCACGGGTTGTGGGCAGCCTCAAGAGGGAGAATTCATGGGCCGGTACATCTTGCAGCGTTTCACCCATATGATTCCAGTACTGTTCGGCGTCACGCTGGCCGTCTTTTTGATGCTGCGGTTAGTGCCCGGCGATCCAGCCACGATCATCCTGGGCGAACGTGCTACCGACGAACGAATCGCCAACCTCAGACACAACCTGGGACTCGACCAGCCGGTCACGGTACAATATGCCCTCTTCCTGGGGCGGATGCTTCGCGGCGACCTCGGCACCTCGCTCCTCCACCGCATGCCGATCTCTCAGCTCATCCTGGAGCGGCTGCCGGTGACCATCATGCTCGTGCTCTATTCGGGCATCCTCTCGATACTCATTACTGTACCGGTGGCCATGTTGGCTGCGCTCAAACGTGATACGGTGATCGACCACACCCTGCGCGGCACATTCCTTGTGGGGCTGGCCATGCCCAATTTCTGGGTGGGCCTCTTGCTGGTGCTTCTCTTCAGCATTCGCCTGCGCTGGTTCCCTGTCTCTGGTTTCGGTACGACCTGGCTCCAGCATCTCAGGCATCTCTTTCTACCGGCGCTGACGATTACGCTCTATCTCTCCGCCATGCTCACCCGTAGCTTGCGGAGCAGCATTCTGGAGACGATGGGGCAGCCGTTCGTGATGGTCGCACGGGCCAAGGGCTTGCCCGAGCGCTTGGTGCTGATGCGGCACGTCCTGCGGAACTCCCTGATCTCGACGGTCACAATCCTGGGTCTCAGCCTTGGCTATCTGCTGGGCGGCTCGGTGGTTGTGGAAACTGTCTTCGCCATTCCCGGCGTGGGCGCCCTCATGATCAACGCGATCTACGCGCGCGACTATCCGATGGTGCAGGGCATCACGCTGATCTACGCCGTCCTCATCATCCTGGCCAATCTCATCACCGACATTACCTACTCCTTCCTGGATCCACGGGTTCGCTATGATTGACGAAGCTCAACCGGCTGCGTTGGCTCCCGAGCCCAGAGGAAAAACCCGACCGGCCCATCGGCTGCCGCTTGGCTGGGTCAGAACATGGCGTCGCCGGTCCTCGTTCCGTTGGGGCTCTCTCTTGTTCGGAGCGCTCGTGGTCGTGGCGCTCGTTGGCCCCTGGATCATACCATACGACCCCATCGGCCAGGATCTCACGAACGCGCTCAAGCCGCCCGGCGCGCAGCACTGGTTTGGTACCGACAACTTCGGGCGTGACATTTTCACACGCGTGGTCTACGGTGCCCGCCTCGACCTCACCATTGGTATCCTTGGGGTTTTGCCTGCTTTTGTGCTCGGAGTCGTGCTAGGATGTCTGTCGGGGTATTTCGGCGGCCGGGTTGACAACTTAATTATGCGCGTAGTAGACACTTTCGTTGCATTCCCCTTCATCGTCCTGATGATCGGAATCATAGCCATGCTCGGGCCGGGCCTGCGCAATATGATCATCACTTTTACCCTTGCGGGGTGGATGGCGTATGCTCGGCTCATCCGGGGCGAGATCTTGGTTGTCAAGCAACTCGACTATATCCTGGCAGCGAGAACGCTGGGCTTGCCTGACTGGCGCATTCTCTTTCGCCACGTCGTGCCGAACGTCATCACACCCGCGATCGTTTTCGCGATGGCCGACATGGTTCTGGTGATCCTCTCGGCGGCGTCCTTGAGCTTCCTTGGGCTCGGCATCCCCCCGCCCACGCCCGAATGGGGCCAGATGATCGCCGAAGGCCGCATCTTTCTCCTTAGAGCGTGGTGGCCTGTGACCTTGCCGGGTCTCGCCATCGTCTTCACTGCGATCATCCTGAGCCTCCTCGGTGACGGGATCGCCGATCTGATTCGCCCCGGCCGCTAGGATACTCAAGGTACTGTTCTCATAGGGGAGCATCTCATGTTTCGCACCAACATCGACGATCTGGTCATGATAGCAGTGACGGGCACCGTGAGCCCGCCGACACTGCAACGCACCCTCTACCAACCCGATACCGAGGGGGCGAGCAGGATCCTGATCGGTATGGCGGGCATCGTCTACAACGCACGGGTGGGCGATCCGGCCTATGGGTGGGCCGGGGACCACGTCGAGCCGGGCGTGAGCATCGCGCACCCGGATTACGACGTCGACCACGCCATGCACTATCTGACCTGCGTGGGGAATGAGGCCAGGGTCGTTAGCGGGTTCGCTGCCGGCGCTCGGGGCACTGTCACCGGCGAACACGCTCGCCTGCTGGTTGATTTCGAGCCCGACGTGTTGGAGAAGCTCTGTGTCGGCGACCGGATTCTGATCAAGACTCACGGCCGCGGCACGCACCTCTTGGACTGTCCGGGCGTGCTGGTCAAAAAAGCCGGTCCGAACCTGATCGAGAACTGGGGCCTCGAGATTGGCGCGGACGGGCGATTGCGGGTGCCCGTCGTGGCGAAGATCCCGGCTCATATCATGGGCAGTGGCGCCGAGTTGACACCCGAATTTGTAGATCAAGACCTGATGACCGGCGACCGCGCCGCTCTGGCTGAACTCGGCATCGACAACCTGAAGTTGGGCGATCTGGTCGCCGTGATGGATACCGATCACCGCTATGGCCGAGGCTTCAAACCCGGGGCTGTCAGCATCGGCCTGATCATGCACGGCGATTCGGTCATGAACGGGCATGGCCCAGGTTGCCAGGATATGCTCGCCTGTGCGAACGGTGAGATCGAGCCGGTGATCGATTCACACGCCAACATTGCCCGTATCCTGAAAATCCGATAGGAGCGCGAACGCCAATGCTTTCCACAAACCTCTCGTCGTTGGTGAAAATCTCCGTCGCGGGCGAGATCGCCAACCCGGCGATGCCCGGTTTACCGGCCAGTCCCTATCTCGTCAGCGCCGATGGCGAACCCATGATCGTCCCATCTTTCGGCGGGCTGGTCTACAACGTACGTCTCGGTGATAGGGCGATGGGCTGGGCAGGCGAGTTGATCCAGCCCGCCGTCTCCATCAAGAGCAGTAGTGCAGAGGCCAACGCCGCTCTGCGCGTCTATGCCTGCCTCGGAAACCGGGCGCTCGTGATGAGCGGCGGGGCCGCCGGGGCGACCGGAACCGTCATCGGCAAGAGCGGGCGCTTTGCAGAGCACGTGATCTGTGATTTCGCACCAGATGACCTGGAGCGGATGGCACCGGGGGATAAGATTCAGATTCAAGCCCATGGCATAGGCCTCAAGCTGAACGACTTCCCCGAGGTCGAACTGAAAAGCTGCTCGCCCGAATTCCTGGAGGCGCTCAGTCCCGATACGAACGCGGCGGGTAAGCTGGTGGTACCGGTGAAGGCCGTCAGCCCGAGCGTACTCGCGGGCGCGGGAGCCGGGCTGGGCAGTGATAACGGTACGATCAACCTGCAGACCTCCGACCCCAAAATGCTCGCCGAGCACGGGATCGAGGACTTGCGCTTTGGCGACCTCGTGGCGATCACCGATTGGGACGGCCGCTACGGTCACGGCTACTTGCGGGGCTCCGTTGTCGTCGGAGTGGTCTGTCAGGGTGGAAGCTTCCGGAGCGGATACGGTCCCGGGTTGGCCATCTTCATGACCAGCAAGACAGGAATGATCCAGCCTGTTGTGACAGAGGGCGCCAACATCGGCTCCCTGCTCGGCCTGCGCGACAGGACGGGTGGCGGAAAGGCCGCTTGAGAGGAACTCATGACCGGCTCTGAACCGTTGCGACTGGAAGGGCGCGTTGCCCTCATCACGGGGGCTGGACGCGGTCTGGGCTGGGGCGTGGCCCGTGGCCTGGCTCGCGCCGGGGCGCGCGTGGCGATCCTCGACATCAACTCTGAGGAACTGGAACAGACCCTTGCCGACATCGCCCTGGATGGCGGCGAGGCGCTCCCGCTCATTGCCGACGTGAGCGTCTTCACCGACATGCAGCAGGCTGTGGAACAGATAGTTGCGCGCTGGGGCCGGCTGGACGTGGTCATCAACAACGCCGCCATCATGCCGTTGGTCCCATTCGACGAGATGTCTCCCCCATTGTGGCAGAAGATCATCGCCGTGAATCTGACCGGCGTCTACAACGGCGTGAAGGCCGCCTGGGAGCAGTTGAAGTTGCAGGGTGGCGGGCACTGCATCGCGATTGCGAGCGGATCGAGTGTCCGGGGCTTTGTCAACGAGGTGGCCTACTGTGCAGCCAAGCATGGTCTGGAGGGTTTCACCAAAGCCCTCGCCGTGGAGGCCGAGCCCTATCACATCGCGGTCAACACGATGGGACCCGGCAAGATCATCAAGCCAACCTCGATTACGCGCGACGCGGCCGCCCACATGTCCCACGACCAGCAAGCACGTTGGGCCGACCCATTAGAACTGGCTCCAGGCTTTGTCTGGCTCGCAGCCCAGCCACCGGCACGATTTTCCGGTCTCCGCTTCGACGCAGGTGTCATCGCCGACACTATCGCTGCCGAAGGCTTTGAGTTCGACGTCACGCCGGAGAAAGTAACCGCATACCCGGCAGACTTTGCCGAGCGCGAAGCGCAGCGTATGCACTGGACGCACCTCGCGCCTGACGCATGAGGTACCCATTCCCAGCTTCGGAACCCGCCGCTCTGGCACGCTTACTGAGGAGTCTTCAACATGAAAGTGACCCGGATCAAACATATGACTTTTGCCGTGCGCGATGCCGAAAAGACTCTCGACCTCTACAAGCGTCTCCTCGGTGCGCCGCAAGACGCATTCGTGAAGACATTTCCCAAGAGTCGCACCAGGGCTGCTGTGTTCGACCTCGGCGGGACCGAGTTTCAGATTAGTGAATCGATGGACCCTGATGCCCGGTTCTCAAACTGGATCGAGCAGCGCGGCCACGAGGGTCTGCACCATATCTGCTTTGCCGTCGAGGATATCAACGAGGCTCTGGCCGAGGCGCAGGCGAACGGCGCCACCTTGAAAGAATGCTCATCGTGCAAGGTGAAGGGAAGTCACGTCCATCCCGAAGGCCTGGTCGCCTTCCTGGAAGACGAGGTCAGCGGGATCGAAATCGAATTCATGCAGGCCTACCGCGAGGGCGAAGGCCAGGACAGGCCCGAGGGTATCTGATTCAGGTCGAATTGGCGTGACTGCCGGCGCCACAGGCACGACATACAGGGTAACTCCTCCGCCGCTCGGCCTGGATTGCCACATCCAGACCCTTGAGGGGCCACCTCAGCCGCCGGATCTGGCCATCCGCCCGGAGCGGCCGAATAGGTACCAGAGCCCTCCGCCGCGCTGCTCGGCCTGGATGGTCAAATCCAGGCCACTGAGGGACCACCCTACCCGGCGGATCTGGCCATCCGCCCGGAGCGGCGCAAGAGGTACCAGAGCCCTCCGCCGCTCGGCCTGGATTGTCAAATCCAGGCCACTGAGGAGCCACCTCGGCCGGCGGATCTGGCGATCCGCCGGGCGCGGGAAATAGGTACCAGAGCCCCTACCCGGCGGATCTGGCGATCCGCCCGGAGCGGTGCAAGAGGTACCAGAGCCCTCCGCTGCTCGGCCTGGATTGTCAAATCCAGGCCAATGTGGGGCCACCTCAGCCGGCGGATCTGGCGATCCGCCGGGCGCGGCGCAAGAGGTACTATACAAGAAAGAATCTTATGTCGATAACCTATGACTCGAATTACAAGACCCGGAAGATCCTCCTGCAATACGTGCCGCTGGACTCGCTCCGAGCACTGACCCGCCAACTGCTGCGCCGGACAGCCCTCCCTGCCGAGCACGCCGACATCATCGCGGACGCTCTCGTGACAAGTGAGTTGCGTAATTTGCAGGGCCAGGGCCAGGGCGTACGACGGGTGCGGGCCTACGTGGAGCGGGTGGCCTCCGGCGATCTGAATGTGCATGCGCCCTATGAGGTGGTCAAAGAATCCCTGTGCCTGGCACTCATCGATGCCCACAATGGCCCAGGGACGGTGGTCGCGGTCCGGTCAATGAACCTGGCCGTCCAGAAAGCGAAGGCCTGCGGTATCGGTGTAGTCGTCGTGCGTCATAGCACCCATTTCGGCTCAGCCAGTTACTCCGCCAGTCAGGCACTCAACCACGGGTGCATCGGTGTGAGTATGACGAACGCCGGGCCGGAGATGGCTCCCTGGGGTGGCATTGAGCCGGTCCTCGGGACCAATCCATGGGCGGTGGCCGTACCGACAGGTGACAGGGAAGACGATATGCCGATCATTCTCGACATGGCCCTCACCATGGCGGGGAAGGGAATGATGGGCTGGTTGATGCGCGACAGACGCCGCATGCCGCGTACCTGGGCGATTACGAAGGATGGTCGCGAGACGGACGACCCTGCCGAGGCAATGGACGGGACACTGCTGCCTATCGGCGACTACAAAGGCTACGGGCTCAGCCTGATCACAGATGTGCTCACCGGGGTCCTGGGCGGCGGAGCCTTCGGCACGCAACCCTATAGCAACCCGGCATTCCAGGACGTGGGCCACCAGTTCATCGCCTACGACATTGATTGGTTCATGGATCGGCAGACGTTCTACCGGCGCATGGCCGAATTCATCGCCACGATCCGCAATAGCCGCAAACGACCCGGCGTTGAAGAAATCCTGCTGCCTGGCGAGTTGGAATGGCGGCGCATGCAGGAAAAGAAGCAGCACGGCGTTCCACTGGACCCTGACATCTACGAAGACCTCCGTCGGCTGGCCGCAGAATTGGACGTCGCCTGGCCCTTTACGTAGCAGCGCCCGATCGTGCGCCAGCCGTGGAGCGTCCATCACAGTCTCAGAGAATCAAGACCATTCAAAGAAAGGGAGAGGGAAGGGCGGAAACACGCCTATGCCTCCAGTAGGGAGTCTGGGCCGCCGGCCCCAGCGGGAAAGGACACCCCGCTGCCCTCCGCGCTCCGCCGGAGGACCTCTGTAAAAGGGAGTGCCCAGAGAACGACAAGGAAGGAAGGAGTGGCACCATGGCGTACGAGCCCAGAAATTTAGGGACGGCGGCGGCGGCGGAGTTGATCGGGTTGTGGAAGCAGGAACTCCGCATGTGTAACCTCCAGCCGGGCGAGTTGTGCATCGTCGTCACCGACACGGCCTACAACCCGGTGATCGCGGATGCCTGCCTGGGCGCCGCACTCGACACGGGCGCGGAAGCCTACAAGATGACCCTCCCCCATACCTACCCATTGCCCTCAAGATCGTTGTGCGAGGCCTGGAAAGCAGCCGACCTGATCGTCTACCCAACCACGCACGGTCTCCATTCTCGGCAGGAGATGCGCGAGGCGCTGGACAGCGGCACCCGCGCTCTGATGACGGTGCAGCCCTTGCAGGTGCTACGACGCATGGTCGCTGACTCGGATGTGATCCGGCGCACTAAAGCCGGGGCGAAGATGGTTGAGGCCGCCCGGACGATCCGTATCACCTCGGAGATGGGGACCGACCTGTTCATGGACAAGACGGGGCGGCCAGGTGTCGCGAATTATGGTGCCGCCGACGAGCCGGGCCACCTGGATTTCTGGGGCTCCGGCATGGTGGAGTTCGCCCAACTGGAGGGCACCCTCGAGGGCCAACTGGTGCTGAACACTGGCGACATCTGCTTCCACCTCGGGCGCTATATCGATCGCCCGGTGACCATCACATTCCGTGAGGGGCGAGCCGTGAAGTTCGAGGGGGACGTCGACGCGTTCATCATCGAAAACCACTTGAAGTCATTCAACGACCCCAACGCTCTGACGGCTGGCCATACCTCGTGGGGGACGGACCCGCGCGCGCTCTGGAGCGGTCTGGCGATTCAGTTCCCCGACTCGGGGGCAGGCGGCGGCGATTCGGAGGCGCATTACGGGCAGGTGGAGATCGAGATCGGCAGTAACAACGACATCCTCTTCAAGGGCAAGAATGCCACCAAAGCTCACCTTGGCTTGTGTTCGCTCAACTGCAGCCTCTGGCTCGATGACAAGCAAATCATTGACCACGGCGAATTCGTGCCTGAGGAACTCCGAAAACGATGATCGACCAAGCGCGACTGGTCCAGAGATTCTTGGACCTGGTGGCGATTCCCAGCCCCTCCAGCCAGGAGCAAGCGATTGGCGCGGAACTGATAAAGCGCTTCGCTGCGCTAGGCGGGCAGGTTGCGCAGGATGAGCACGGGAATATCGTCGCACACTGGCCTGATGGCCAGGGTGACTGGTTACTGCTCAGTGCGCACATGGACACCCACGCGCATGACACCCCAATCCGGCCCCAGATCCGCAATGGAGTGATCTATTCTGACGGCACCACCATCCTCGGCAGCGACGACAAATCTGGGGTGGCCGTCATTCTGGAGACGCTCCAGTCGCTGTGCGAGGATGGCTTCCCTCATCCGCCGGTGGAGGTGGTGATCTCGGTCGGCGAGGAGCGCGGGCTTGTAGGGGCGCGCCTCCTCGATACCGGCGCACTCCGTGCCCGTCAAGGCTACGTCGTGGACGGTGATGGCCCGACCGGCGGCATCGAGATTGGAACGCCGACGCTCGATTCGATCGACGTGGTCATCCGGGGCAGGAAAGCCCACGCAAGCAAGGAGCCCGAGAAGGGAATCAGTGCCATCCGAGTCGCCGCCGAGGCCATCGCAGCCATGCCACTGGGACGAGTCGACTTCGAAACTATTGGGAACATCGGAGTGATTCAGGGCGGGAGCGCGCCGAACATGATCCCCGATGAGGTGCATATCCGGGGCCAGGCGCGTAGTCACAATCACGCCAAGTTGGAACGCCAGGTGGCTGCTATGGTGCGAGCCTTCGAGGAGACCGCTGGGCGCCACGGCGCGCAGGTGGGTATCAAGGTGACACGGCATGAGTTGAGCTACCGGCTGACTGAGGCGACCCCCGTCGTAGCCCACGCCACCGCGGCGGCGCGCCGCCTGGGGATCGAGCCTCGTCTCGACGGAAATGCCACTGCCACCGATGCCAATGTGTTCAACCAGGTCGGAATCACCTGTGCCGTCCTGGCGACCGGCGTCGAGGACAAGCACACACTTCGGGAGCACATCGCGATCGATGATCTGGTGAATGCGGCACGGCTCCTGGCTGAGATTCTTGCTACTCTCTAACGAAAGGAACTCTTGTATGCCGACGACGGTCCTTAGTCGCGCTCTCGCCCGCCAAAGACGTGACCTGCTCCCCACGATGCTCTCCCCCGCCGCCGATGTGATTGATCTCGGTGGCGATGATCTGGAGGGCGCTACACCGCCCGACGTGCGCGCGGCGGTGATCACCGCGATGGAAGACCACGAGTGTGATCACTATACCCGCCGGCCCGGCCTCGCGCCTCTCTGCCAGGCCGTCACCGACTTCCTGGGTGACTTTGGGGTCGAGATCAACCCCAACGATGGCGTCGTCATTACCGGAGGCGTGCAAGAAGCACGCTTCGTAGCGTTGCGGGCCTTGGCGAGCGGCAAATCCGTCTACCTCCCGCAGCCGGGACCAACCATCCCGTACCGGGCCGCCGCCCAGTTTGCTGGGGCCACGCTGCACTACTTCGATCCGGAGGGAGAACTACCCCTGGCACACGAGGGCGTGCTCGTGCTCGCCAATCCCAATCCGGCCACCGGGCAGGTCGTGCCCGGCCGGACCATGGACCGCCTGGCCGCGTGGATCAACGAGAGCGATCTCACGGTTGTCGCCGATGAAACCGCTGCTCCGCTCCTGCGCTCAGGGGTACTCTACGCACCCTTCGCGTCATGGCCCGGCATGGGAGACGTCGTTGTCACACTCGGCAGTTTCGCGTGGACGCCTGGCCTGGATGCCTGGCAGGTCGCGTGGCTGGCGGGACCGCGCCGGCTGACGACCGACCTGCGCGACCTGAAACAGGCCATCACGATCTGCTCTCCCGCTGCCAGCCAGTACGCCGCTCTGGCCGGGATGAAGCAGCGCAACCACGACCCCCGGGCGCGAGATGAACAGCACGTTGAGGCGGTATGCGCCCTCCTGGACCGGCTTCAGATCCCCTACGCCGAGCCCCACACCGTGGCGTTCGTCCTCGCGGACACGCGCACCCTGGGGGACGACGCTGCTGTCGTCGCCGAGGCGCTGCGCTATGGTCTCCGCCTTGTAGCTGGCAGCACCTTCGGCATGTCCGGCACAATCCGGATCACGGCGACCGGCCGGAGGCTGCATGAGGGACTCGATCGACTGGAACAAGTGTTCATGGCATTGAAACAGGAGCCCAGGCGATGACGACACACGCGACTCCCAACACCGGCGAGGGTCTCACGCTGCGCGACCTTCGCGCGATGGCGCACGATGGCACCAGACTGCGCTATGCGCTCATGGAACTGGCGGCCCAGATCCCAGACGCTATAGCATTGGGCCGGGGCGACCCCGATCTAAACACCCCCGGCCATGTCATCGCTGCTGCCCGGCAGGCCGTCGAGGATGGGCGCGCCGACGTTCCCGCGCCGTCTGCTGGGTTGCCTGAACTGCGCGAGGCCATCGCCCGAAAGCTACGCGAGGAGAATGGCATCCCCGTCGACGCGAGCGGGGTGCTCATCACCAGCGGAGGGCAGGAGGCGCTGTACCTGCTGATTCAGGCCCTGCTGGACCCCGGCGACGAGATCCTGGTCCCGGACCCGCGCTATACCAGCTATGACCAGGCGATCAAACAGGCAGGCGCCCGGATGGTGCTCGTCCCGACCTATCCGGAGGATAACTTCGACCTGCGCCCGGCAGAGGTCGAGGCGCGCATCACGTCGAAAACCAAGGCACTTCTGCTGGTGTCGCCCAACAACCCAACCGCTGGCATCATCAGCCCCGCCAACCTGCGTGCTATTGCCGAGATCGCCAGGCGGCACGATCTGGTAGTGGTGAGCGATGAGATCTATGAAAAGTTGGTTTACCCCCCGGGCGAGCACCTGAGCATCGCAAGCCTGCCTGGTATGTTCGAGCGTACTGTGACACTCAATGGTGTCAGCAAGACCTACGCGATGACGGGCTGGCGGATCGGGTATCTCGCCGCGCCGCCCGAGGTCATCGAGGCGCTGACGGTTCTCAAGCAGGTCATCAGCGGACGGACGGCAAGCGTGAGCCAATACGCGGCGCTGGCGGCCATCACTGGCCCGCAAGACATCGTCCAGGAATATCACGCAATCTACACCCGCCGGCGCCAAATTTTGCTCGACGGGCTGCATTCCCTCGGCTTCACCTACGGCGAGCCGCTAGGCGGCTTCTACGTCTATACCAACGCCGCATCCACGGGCTTATCCGCGTTTGAGCTAAGCTACTTGCTGCTCAAAGAGGGACACGTCTTGATCTTCCCCGGAACAGCCTTCGGCGAGCGGTGGAGCGACTGGCTGCGCATCAGTTGGCTTCAGCCGGAAGATGTCCTCCAGGAGGCGCTGGACCGGATGGCCACGGTCCTCGCGCAGCACCGCGCATCGTTGAATCCGGTCAGGACGGCCGGTGAGTGAGCATATGAGCCAGAAGAGCGGGCCTGTTGTCGAGCTGTTACAGCGGCTCATCCGCATTCCTTCGCCGAACCCGCCGGGCGATTGCCGTCCGATCGCGGCCTTCTGCGAGCAGTATCTGCTGGCGGCGGGCTTTCAAGTAACATGCGTCGCGCCGGATGACCGTGCATGGAGCGTCGTCGCGACGGCGGGTCGGAGCGATGGCCCCTCGATTATGTACCACGCGCATATCGATACTGTCCCGCTGGGGCAGAACGCGCGCTGGCACTTCGACCCTTTTGGGGGTGAAATCGTCGATGGCCGCATCTACGGCCTGGGCAGCATTGATGATAAGGCGCCCCTCGCCGCGATGCTCGCCGTGGCGGCCCGCCTCAAAGACTGCCTGCACCGATTGAAGGGACAACTGGTGGTGGTCGGTGCGGCGGAGGAGGAGGTCGGTGGGCAACTCGGAACGAAATGGCTCGCGGAGAATGGCTATCTTCCGCCCTGTGATTTCGTGGTCGTCGGGGAACAGACGCACAACCGGGTCGCCATAGCGAATAAAGGGGTCTTACGCGCCACGTTCCGGGTCAGTGGCCGAACGGCCCACGCGACCAACCCGGCCCGAGGCTCCAATGCGATCAACGGTATGGCCCACCTGATTCTCGACCTGGAGCGCTACGGGCGTGATACGCTCGACCGGCGGCGGCATCCGCTGCTGGGCACGGCCAGCATCAACGTGGGCGTCATCGAGGGAGGCGTCAGCGCGAACGTAGTTCCCGACGCCTGCCTGATTCGTGTTGACAGGCGCACGCTGCCGGGAGAGGATCCCGAGACGGTCATGGCGGAACTCCAGGCAATCGCAGCGGCCCGGCAGGCAGCCGACCTGGAGCGCGCCTACACTGTAGGCGATTTCCAGGTCAGCAACTGGTTCCAGACGGCGGCGGACGACCCCTTTACCCGGCGCTTCCTTCAGATCAGCGCCGAGGAAACCGGCGCACCCGCCGAACCGGTTGGCTATCTTCCTGGCAGCGATGCCAAGCATCTCACCGGCGTCGCGCGGCGAGGCATGATTGTCTTTGGCCCAGGCACCTATGAGCGGGCGCATTCGGCCGACGAGTACACCGAGATTGCGGAGTTGGAGATAACCTACCGCGTCCTACAACGCTTTGCTGACGAGGTGCTGCTGGGATGACAGGCGGCACCGCCTCCAGGCGGGCTCGCTCCAGACGGCGCCCCGCGCGCCTTTCATGAAGGGTGGAACATACCGTGCTGGATAGCGCGATCAAGGGCGGAACTGTCGTCAACGAAGGCCATACCTTCCAGGCGGATGTTGGTATTGAAGGTGACAAGATTGCACTCGTCGCGCCGGCAGGAAGCCTGCCAGCGGCCCGCTCCGAGATCCCGGCCGAGGGGCTCCTGGTGCTCCCGGGGGCGATTGACATCCATTTTCACGTCCGCGCCCCCAGCCATCCCGAGCGCGGGACCTTCCTCACAGAGACGCAAGCGGCGGCGGCCGGTGGTGTGACGACGGTACTGGAGATGCCCATCAGTTCGCCCTGTTGCGCCCGGCGTGCGGTCCTGGAAAACCGGAAGGCGCTCGGAGAACGCGAGGCCTTCGTCAACTTTGGCCTCTACGGCGCCCCTGGCCTCCTCGACCGGGACGAGATCCTCAGGATGGCCGAGGCAGGCGCCTGTGGCTTCAAGATCTTCACCCACGGTATTCCCCCCGGCCGCGAAGACGAATTCCTCGGCCTTTGCCTGCCCGACGAGCAGGATATGTTCACGGCACTCGAACTGATCCGGGAAACCGGCCTGCTCACCTCATTTCACGCCGAGAACGAACGCCTGATTCGCCTGTTCGCCGGCCGAATTGCCCGCACCGGGCGCAAAGACGCCGCGGCGTTCCACCAGAGCCGCCCGCCGGTGATCGAGGCGATGAGCGTCTCGCAACTGGTCGTCCTCTGTGAGGCTGTGAACACGCACGTACACATTGCGCACGTCTCGGCTGCGTGGTCCCTCCGCATTCTTCGGGAAGCGCAGGGAAGGGGCCTCCCCCTGACAGCGGAAACTTGCCCCCACTATCTGCTCTTTACATCGGCCGACATGGACAGGCACGGCCCCTTCGCACTCATCAAGCCCCCGATGCGCACTCCGGCCGATCGGGACGCACTCTGGCGGGGGCTCCTGGAGGGCACCCTGGTGGCCGTCGCCACCGACCACAGCCCCTTCACGCTGGCCGAAAAAGAACGCGGGCTGGACGACATCTGGCAGGCCCCCATCGGAGCGCCGGGCATCGAGGCCCTGGTGCCCTTCGTCATGACGGAAGCCTTGACCGGCCGGATCACTCTTCAAGATGCAGTGAGGTTCATCAGCGCTCAGCCCGCTCGGCTGTTCAAGTTGTACCCGCGGAAAGGTGTTGTGCAGCCAGGTGCCGACGCCGATTTGCTGCTCTACGATCCGCGTGAGGCCGGCACCATCGACAGTCGCCGCTGGTTTACCAAAGCAAAGGCGATTGATCGGATCTACCACGGGCTCCCCGTTCGCGGGAGAGTCCACGCCTTGCTTGTCAACGGGTCCGTGGTCTTCGCAGACGGTCAGATCGTTGCAAAACCCGGCGTGGGCCGCTTCGTCCGCCCTGCCGCCCCGTGACACCATGGTGGGAAAGTGAGACCGCCGATTGAGCTCACGATGCAGTCGTGCTTTCGGACCAGGACCTGGCGCCGTGGGTTCCAGCCGGGCGCCATGCCTCGCTGGCTACCAAGCCCCGGATGGCGGCCCGGGTCGCGATCCTCGGGCGGCCTGCCGGGGGTCGGCGGGGAACTGAGATGAAACGCGGGCTGCGGAAGAACAAAGGATGAATGGGGAACGCTTATCCCTTTGTCCCTGGCGAAAATGCTGCTGACTTTCGTGCATCCCAGCACTGCAAAGGAACAGGGAACCATGGCACGCTCGGACGGTAAGACCGGTTGGCAAATTCTGATCGCCGACCCCGAGTACACAACGGCGGTGGCGGAACTGGCGCCGCGCTTTGAAACGCTGCGCCTGGTCTGCCCGGCTGACGAGGAGGGGGCACTCGCGCTCGCGTCAAGCGAGATTGATGGCCTGGTCACTCAGGCAGGGCCTGTCGATCGTGCCCTACTTGAAGCTCTTCCCGGCGCACGCGTCGTCCTCAAACTTGGCCGTAACTACGAGAACGTAGACGCCGCCGCCGTGCGCGAGCGCGACTTGATCTTCGCCTCGGTGCCGCGTAAGGGGCCGAACTGCGTGGCGGAACTGGCGCTCACGCTGATCCTGGCACTCAGCAAGGACTTGTTGATCTCGCATGAGAGTGTCGCGGAGGGCGACTACCGCCTGCGAGGGCTGCGCCCCACCCAGACCTCCCAGTCGAAGATCGCTTTTCACTGGATGCACAACACCCGCGTGCATGAAGTGCGCGGCAAGGTGCTCGGGATCGTCGGCATGGGTGAGATCGGCTGCGAGCTGGCCCGGCGCGCCGACATCCTGGGCATGTGCACGGTCTACTACAAGCGCCGCCCATTGTCGCCGGAACTGGAACGCCACTTCAACGCCGAATACCGCGGTCTCGACGCCTTGCTGCAGGAGAGCGACTATATCTGCCTCGCCGTGCCACACACTCCCGATACCGAGAGGATGATCGGCCGCGAGCAACTGGCGCTCATGAAGGAGAGCGCCTACCTCATCAATGTCTGTCGCGGCGGCGTGGTCGATGAAGAGGCGCTCATCGCCGCCCTGGCCGCCAACCAGATCGCCGGTGCCGGGCTCGACGTCTTCACCCTGGAACCGCTACCGGCCGGGAGCCCGCTCTGCCAGATGGATAACGTCATTCTCACGCCCCATATCGGTGGGGGTACAGGGACGACCAGGGCGCTCGAACTCGGTGAGGCGTTAGAGGAGATGGCACGTATTCTGTCGGGCGAGCCGCCCCAGAACGACCTGCGCCCCGGGGCGGGGGGATGATCCCTGTCGATACCGGGAGGAAAGAGCCGATTCGCCCCTTTCAGAATAGCGGCCGGGTGTCGTGTGCTGCGGCTTCCCAGGTCTATCTCCGCGCCTTCCCGCTGATGCCCTGGGCAAAGCCTGCCTTGCGGCATTTACGAGGTCCAGACCAACCGGGCTGTGTGGCCGTCGGCCAATCGCCAGACCCGCCCGAGTTCGCCGCAGATGCCCTTGCCGGGTGGTGGCGGCACTTTGGGCTGCATCACGTTCCCCTTACGCCCGAGTTGCTGATCCTGGCCGAGTGGCTGCGACACGTGCACGAGTGCTGAATGGCGTGTTTCTCCGTTAGAGAACGCGGCTGTGGAGGGTGGTCAGGCCAACCTTGACCGCGATGATGACCAGGAGCGCCAGCAGGGCCGGCCGCTCATTCGCGACGAGCGGCAGCGCCCGGCCGCTGACGCCCGCGCCGATCACCACCAGCGCGACGATGCCAGGTGCGTAGCCCACGATACTGAG
>DOUV01000366.1 GCA_003520455.1 Chloroflexota bacterium
GGCCGCAAGCGCCGGTTAGCCGGAAAACTCTTTGCGAGATCGTTTTGGCTTGACTTCCCTACGTTTTTCAGGAATCAGGGTGACCAAAGACCGCAAGGCCTTTTCAAGTGTGAAGTGCTGCACTATCGCGGTGCCATCCTCTTGATGAATCTTAACCGTGTGCCCAGCACGATAGGCTTTATAATACTTACCCTTCACGCCGCCTTTCGTGGTCGCAAAATCATATTCTGGACGCATCTCGCCCTGCTCCGTATCTTCCGGTTTCGAATTCTCCTTGCTCATAAGCTCTCCGTTCATGGCCCGTCGCCGTGCGACTACTGATCAGTCGACTCCAGCAGCCTCACCGCGTTCTGCCTGGACTTCGATCCTTCGCGAGCAGAGGGCTCTTGTTGGAGGCCGAGACACTTCTGTATATTATCCCTGTAACGAAACGGATGGGCCGCACCGATGTGCCACCATTCAGTCGTTGACCCGTAAAAGCTGGCGGCGGAGGGAGCTTTACGTGAGGCGCGGCAGGCCGTGGCGCAGCCGGTTGATTGGATCGCCGATCCGCCCTGGTATACCGTTTATCCCCCCGCTCCTGCGTTGACAGTACGGAGAATGATCGATGCCCCCGCCAGCAGGAATCCCGTCACCGCAACTTACGGGGCACTCTCTCCGAAACCCCTGGAATCTGCGCCGGACGCTCTTGTGGCCGTTGACCACGACGGTCGCATCGTGCTCGTCAACGCTCAGGCGGAGCGGTTGTTCGGCTACGGGCGGGATGAATAGCCCGGCCGGCTCGTCGAGGTCTTGCTGCCTGAGCGGCTGCACCAGGTGTTCGTGGGACGCGATGCATTGATGGCGCAGGGCATCCGTTGCGCGCTTTCCCTGCCATTGATCTGTAAAGACCGGCTGATCGGCGTAGTGAACTTTAGCGGCGGGCCGCCTGTCGCCTACTCGGAGGAAGACATCGCGCTGCTGACCGGTATCGCCGAGCAGGTGGCGGTCGCGGTCGAGAACAGCCGCCTTTACCGCGCCACCGCCGAACGCGTCTTCGAATTGGACACGCTGTTTCAGTTCTCTGGTATTCTCCGCACCGCTGGGTCCGCAGACAATATGACACCACTATCGAAGGCTGGGCTCGCGCGCTCGAACTGCACGACCTGGAGACCACAGGCCACACCCGGCGCCTCACCGAGATGACCCTGCACCTGGCCCGCGCTCTGGGTATGAGCGAGACGGAACTGGTGCACGGGCGCCGCGGCGCGCTGTTGCACGACATCGGCAAGATGGGCATCCCCGACGGTATCCTGCTCAAGCCCGGCTCGTTGAACGAACAGGTGTACGCAGGAGTTGTGGGGGGCGGGACCCCTCCCCCAGCCCCTCCCCGAAACGGGGAGGGGAGTCAGACGTGGGCCCGCCAGCCGCGCGGCACTTCGTCTCCCCCTTCCCTCGCAGGGAAGGGGGCCGGGGGGTTAGGTTCTGCCGGCGACGCCATCTGCCTGACAACTCGTGCGTACACCCGAACGAACAGGCGTGGGAGGTGATGCGGCGGCATCCGGTGTATGCCTACGAAATGCTCTCTGCCAGCGCATACCTGCGCTCCGCGTTGGACATCCCCTACTGCCATCATGAAAAGTGGGACGGCACGGGCTATCCGCGCGGCTTGAAAGGCGAACAGATACCGCTGGCGGCGCGCATCTTTGCCGTGGTCGACGTCTGGGACGCGCTGCGCTGCGACCACCCTTACCGCACCGCCTGGCCTGAAGAAAAGGTGCGCACATAACTCCGCGCCAACAACAGGACGCATTTTGACCCGAAGGTGGTGGAAGTATTTCTGGGGAGAGAGTTTCCATGAAACACCTGCCGCGCTTGAAGCTCACGCTATTGACCAGATTCTCTCTGGTCAGTTTTCTCCTCACGGCAGCCATCGCCATCGCCCTGGCCTGGGGCCTCCAGCGGCAACTTGAACAGAGCGCGCTGCGACAAGAGGCCGAGGCCGCCGCGTATCAGGTCGCCAATATTCTCAACCCGAACCTGGAAGTGTCCGACCTGGCCGGTCCGATTGATCCGGTCAGGTACGCGCGGATAGACGCGCTGATTCGGCAGTATCTTCTCGGCCAGCACATCGTCCGGGTCAAAATCTGGAGCCGCGATGGGTTGTTACTCTACTCGGACGCGAAAGACCTGGTGGGACGCCGCTTCCCTACGTCCGAAGAACTCGAGCAGGCCCTGGCGGGGGAGATAGTCATGGAAGTCTCCTCGCTGGCGAAAGAGGAAAACGTGGCGGAGCAGGGACGCTACGCCCGGCTGCTCGAAGTGTACGTCCCCCTGCGGCCCACGGGCTCGCCTGAGGTCGTCGGCGCGTACGAAATCTACCGCAGTCTGGATGTGCTCGAGCCGGGCTTGGGCGAAATGCGCCTCTTTGTCTGGGCGAGCGTCGGCCTCGGCTTCCTGATCCTCTACGGCTCGTTGTTCACGCTGGTGCGCAACGCCTCGCGTGAACTCGTCCGTCGGAACGAAGAGAGCGCGCGGCTGTACGAAGAGGCGCGGCAGCGGCTGGCCGAGCGCGAGCGAGCAGAGGCGGGGCTGCGGGCCAGCGAAGCCAGATCGCGCGGCCTGCTGGAATCCGCGCCGGACGCCGTCGTGATCGTCAACGCCGACGGGCAAATCGTGTCCGTCAACGCCCAGACGGAAACTCTCTTCGGCTATCGCCGGGAGGAGTTGCTCAACCAATCCATTGAGATCCTGGTGCCGGAGCGCTTCCGGGAACGGCACGCCGAACACCACGCGCGTTTTGCTTCCGCACCGCAGGCCCGCTTCATGGGCACCGGCTTGGGAAAGCATGGCCGACGCAAGGATGGCAGCGAGTTCTTCGCCGACATCGCGTTAGGACCTTTGGAAGTGGACGGCGAGTTGGCTGTGCTGAGTCTCGTGCGCGACATCACCGAGCGCAGGCGGGCGGAGGAGACACTACGCAAACTCTCCAGCGCGGTCGAACAGACGGCCGACAGCGTGGTTATCACTGACCCGGACGGTGTCATTCAATATGTCAATCCGGCGTTCGAGAGACATACCGGCTATGCTCGCGCAGAGGCGATTGGTCAAACGCCGCGCCTCCTCAAATCGGGCAGACATAGCCACGAATTCTATGAGAAACTCTGGCAGACGATTCTCTCGGGCCAGGCGTACCGTGCCGAGCTCATGAACCAGAAAAAGAACGGCGAATTGTATTATGAAGAAAAGACCATTACGCCGATAAAGGATACGCAAGGAAACATTACGCACTTTGTCGCGACGGGCAAAGAAGTGACCGAGCGCAAACGGGCGGAACAGGAACTCCAACGTCGTGCCGACGAATTTGCCGCGCTCTATGAGATCTCACGCGATCTCTCCATGCAGCACGATTTGCCGGCCCTGCTGGAGATCATCGTCGAACGAGCTATGGCCTTACTCAAGGTAGCCACTGGTGCCATCTATCTTTACGACACAGCCCGGGGCGACCTCGTGCTCGTCGTGACTCACGGGCTTCCGCTGTCTCCAGGCATACGCTTGCGGCCGGATGAAGGCGCGGCTGGCTACGTGGCGCAAACGCGCCAACCGCTGATTGTGGATGACTATCGCACCTGGGAAGGTCGCTCGCCGAAATACGAGGGGGTCCCTTTTACCGCCGTCCTTCAAGTGCCCATGCTGTATAGCGGCGAATTGATCGGCGTCTTGAGTCTGACCGAAATCGAGACGACGCCGCCCTCGTCTGTCACCGCCGCGCGTAAGTATTCCGAGGCGGATGCGCGCCTACTGTCGCTCTTCGCAGCGCAGGCAGCGAGTGCGGTCCAGGCCGCGCGCCGGCTCGAGGAGAACCGCCGCCGCTTGCACGAACTGGATTTCCTACACCAGACCGTCGTCGCCGCCACGGCCTCGCCAACGCTCGACCAGGCGTTGGAGCGCATCGTCACCGCGGTGGGAGCGATGTTCCGCAGCCAGGGTCTGGCCGTGTTTATGATAGACGAAGCCACGCGCACGCTCGTACTCCGCGCCGGACTGGGCGTAACCGAGGCGCAGGTCGAGCCGCTGCGTCTGGCGTTGGGGTGCGGCATCACCGGCTGGGTAGCGCAGACCGGCCAGCCGCTGCTGGTGCCCGACGTGCGCCTGGACCCACGCTACGTGGAAGGCGATCCGACGACGCGCGGCGAAGTGTGCGCGCCGCTGAAGATTGAAGACCGCGTGATCGGCGTCATCAACGTCGAAAGCCCCACCGCCAACGCTTTCACCGCCGACGACCTGCGCCTGCTCTCCACCCTCGCCGGCCAACTGACGACGATCCTCGAACGTGTGCGTCTCCTGGAAGAGGCGCAGCAGCGGGCAGCTGAACTGGGCGCACTGGTCACGATCGGGCGACGCTTGACCGGGATGCTTGACCTGGCGGCGGTGCTGGCCTCCCTGCTCGAAGAGACCGCTCGGATCGTCCCCGGCCACGCGCTGGCCATTATGCTCTTTGACGCCGCGCGGGAAGAACTGTGGATCGAGGCCGCGCGCGGCTACACCGGCGAAGCCTGGCGGAACTTCCGCGTGCCATTGGGCGAGGGGGTCACCGGGCAAGCCGCTGCGACCCGGCAACCCGCGCTCATCGCCGAGGCCGCCGCCGACCCCGACTGGCTCGGCGTTGATGGGATGCCTCTGAGCGGATCGGAGATGGCCGTTCCGCTGGTGTTCCACGATCAACTGATCGGCGTGATGAACGTGGAGAGCCGACAGCCGGCCGCCTTCAACGAGCATCACCTACGCCTGCTCACAGCCATCGCCGACTCGGCCGCCACTGCCATCGCCAGCGCCCGTCTGTTCGAGCAGACCCGGCGCCGGGCCGCAGAACTCGAAGTGCTGGCACAAGTGTCCTCAGCGCTGCGCGATGCGCGCAGCGCCGAAGAAATGTTGCCGATCTTCCTGCGACAAGCCACGCAAGTCGTCGGCGCAGCCCAGGGAGCCATCTTTCTTGTCGAATCTGGGACCGGCGATCTGGTGGCCCGCGCCTTCCACCCACCGGACCCCGCGCTTCCAGGCCTGCGGCACCACCCCGGCGAAGGCATCACAGGGCACGTGGCTGCCGCCGGCCAGGTCCGCATCTCCGAAGACCTGGCGCGTGACCCGCTGGCGCACATTCTCCCCGAGGAAGCGGAACGCCTGAACACGATCCGTAGCATGATCAGCCTGCCCCTGCGCACCCGCGAGCGCACCATCGGCGTCATGCACCTGGGGCTGGCCGAGCAGCATGCCTTCACCGAGGAGGAAGTGCGGCTGCTCACAGCCATCGGCGACATTGCGGCGAACGCTCTCCAGCGCGCGGCATTGCACGAGCAGACCGAGCGACAGTTGCAGCGGCTGGCCGCCCTGCACGCGATAGACCGGGCCATCAGCGCCAGCCTCGACCTGCACGTCACCCTCAACGTCTTGCTCGATCAGGTCACGGCTCAACTGCGCGCGGCCGCGGCGGGTGTGCTGCTGCTCAACCCGCACACGCAGATGCTGGAATACGCCGCCGGGCGCGGTTTCCGCACCCGGGCCATGACCCGCTCGCGCCTACGCCTCGGCGAG
>DOUV01000361.1 GCA_003520455.1 Chloroflexota bacterium
GGCCGCGCGACAACCGTCTCCACTGGCGCCGGAAGGGCACCCGGCGCCCAGACCCAAGGCCGCCTGCGCGGTGGTCAGGTCCCCCAACTCTTGGCGATCCTCAACAACGCCGTCTTGACCGGCATGGATCACCTCGGTCTGACTTTTGAGACGCCCCGGTTCATCCTCTCGGGGCATTGACTATCCTGACGCCGGGCTGTATAATCGCAACGCACCTGGCGCCCGACCCTGTTATCCCCCAGCAGCCACTCTCCGTCCCCTGGTTGCTCCAATCGACTGGGGTGAAGTCGATAGCACCGTCGGCCGCTGTTATAGAACTCGTTCAGCAGTCGTCGTGAGTTGCTGATACTGAACTGCCCGGCCTTTGTCCTTCTTGGGATTCGCACGGTTTCCTCTCACCTGAGAACTGCAATACCTCGTCCGGCGGCGGCGGCCCGCCAAAGCCACCGCCGCTTCAATGTGTATCTCTGTGTTATCGCATGATGATCTGATCGCGTTTCCATCCCAAAGGAGGTGATGGTCGCTTCCCTACCCGGATCACAGGCAGGTCCTTGCTCATGCAACAGAAGGTCGGGGCGCAAGGATTTCTGCCCGATTGACTCTTCCTGTACTTGCCCATGAACAGCAACGCTTCAATCAGGCTTTGATGGGCTCGGCGGCGCCGGCAGAGAAGTTGCAGGCACAAGCGCCACGCCGCGATTCTAGCAAGGTTCCGCCAGAAAAGGGAGGAGAAAAGGGACCCAACGATTCGATTGCCAAATCAAGCGCCTCACACATCCACTGGCATAAACCGGTTTGCAGAACCAAGGAGAGATTATGGTACAGCATCGTTGGAAGCTGATCGCCCTGCTGACGCTCGGCTTTCTCTTGGCCCTCGCTCCGGCCGCGCTCGCTCACACCAGTCCGACCCAATCGAGCCAGGCGTCGCTCTTCCCACGCCCGGTCTCGATCGTCGACGATCGTGATGAATCCAGCACCCCCAGAATGTCGCATCGCCTCATTGTGGAGTTGCAGTCACCCTCGTTGGTCGAATGGGCTGCCAGCAGTATGAGTGCCCAATCGGCCGACCCGGCACTCTTCGCCAATGGCCGGCTGAATGTGGCCGCGCCCTCCGCCCAGAACTACATTCGGCAGCTCAAAGCGGAGCAACAAGCTTTCGTGACGGCCATGACCAGGGCCGTGCCGAGCGCCCAGGTCGCAACCTTCAAGGATGAGACCGGTCGCCTCAATGCTGCTACCTATCAGATTGTGATGAATGCCGTAGCCGTCGACGCTGGCCTCACAGCGGATGTAAGCGCGCTCGAGCGCCGGTTGAGCCGGATCAAGGACGTCAAGCACGTCTACCGCGACTACGCTCACCAGCCTGACCTGTACGCCAGCGTGCCTCTGATCAACGCCGCCGCCGCGTGGAACAACGCCGCCATCGGCGGTATGGAGAACGCCGGCGCAGGCATCAAGGTGGCTTCCATGGACGGTGGCATCCACAAGGATGCCCCCATGTTCGACGGCACCGGCTACAGCTATCCGGCCGGCTACCCGCTGGGGGACGGGCGCAACAACAACGGCAAGATCATTGCCAGCCGCGCCTACTTCCGCACGTGGGACCCGCCGTCGGCCGGCGATGAAAATCCCTGGCCGGGAACGAATGGAACCTCCCACGGCGTCCACACGGCCTCCATCGCTGCGGGGGATCCGGTGGTCGCCAGTTATCTGGGCATCACCCAGACCATCAGTGGCGTCGCGCCCCACGCCTACGTCATGAGCTACCGCGTCTTCTACAACAGCATCACCAACGACGGCAGCTTCTACAACGTTGAAGGGATCGCGGCGTTGGAAGATATCGTGGCCGACGGAGCCGACGTGCTAAACAACTCGTGGGGAGGTGGCCCAGGGAGTACCGGCGGTGAGTTCGATCCTCTCGATCGAGCCTTGATCAACGCTGCGAACGCTGGCGTCTTCGTCAGTATGTCCAACGGCAATGCCGGGCCGGGCCGCGGCACCAGCGACCACCCATCCTCGGACTATATCAACGTCGCGGCCAGCACCACGACGGGGACCCTCGCCGCCGGTCGCCTCGAGGTTACCGCGCCGGAGCCGGTCTCGGACACGCTCCAGGCGATCCCGATCGCGGGATCCACGTTCGGCGCTCCGTTGCCGCTCGCCACAATTGTCGGTCCCTACCCCTTCGTGACCGCCGCCTCGCTCGGCAGCGCGACCGCCTGTGGCGACCCCAACACTGCCAACCCCTTCCCGCCCGGGAGCCTCACCGACAAGGCTGTTATCATTCGTCGCGGGAGCTGTGAATTCGGACAAAAGGTACTCAACGCCGAGCGCGCGGGCGCCATCTTCGCTGTTGTCTACAATAACGCCGGCGACGGGTTGATCTCGATGGCTCCGGGCGAGTGGGGCGGACAAGTCACCATCCCGTCCATCTTTATCGGCCAGTCGAACGGCGAGGCGGTCGTCGCCTGGTACGACGCTCACGGCGATGACTCCCAATTCCAGGTGAATACCATCGCCTTCCAGATCGGTAACACGCCAGACCTCATCGCCAACTTCAGCAGCCGCGGCCCCGGTGTGGGCAATGTGTTGAAACCCGACATCGCTGCCCCAGGGGTCAACATCCTGGCGCAAGGCTTCACGCCGGGAGCGACGGGTGAGGCCCGCCATCTGGGCTACGGCCAGGCCTCGGGCACCAGTATGGCCGCGCCGCACGTGACCGGTGCTGCCGCGCTGCTCAAGCAGATCCACCCGACCTGGAGCAACGCCTGGATCAAGTCGGCGCTGATGAGCAGCTCCAAGTACATCGGGATCTACAACGAGGATGCGTCTCCGGCGCAACCCTTGGACATGGGCGCCGGCCGCCTGGACCTGACCAACGCCGCCGACCCGGGCATCATCCTCGACCCGCCCGGCCTCAGCTTCGGCCAGGTGATGAGCGGCACGACCGCCAGCCTGAACGTTCGGCTCACCAGCGTCGCCGCGGCCTCTGAGACTTATGACGTCACCACCCTCTACACCGGAAGCGGCTTCGATGCGACCACCGCCGTTGCAGGCATGACAGTGACGCCGAGCAGCGTCACCCTGGCACCGGGCCACAGCACGACCATCCGCGTCGAGTGGGACACAGCGGCCTCGATGGGCTACGGTGACAACCAGGGCTTCGTTGTCTTCACCGGCTCGCAGCACAACGCCCACATGCCGGCCTGGATACGGGTGGGGTATGAGAGCCAGGGCGCCGACGTCCTGATCATCGACAACGATGCCAGCAGCAGTGTGGGTCTGCCTGACTATACCCCCTACTACACCAGCACCCTGGAGACACTCGGCTACAGCTACGAGGTCTGGGATGCCGACGCTAACTACGGTCATGCCGCGACGATCCCAGATGCGACGTTCCTGGACCGTTACCCGACCATCATCTACCAAACGGGGGACAACTTCTATCCCAATGGGTCCTTCACCGTTGCCACGGCACCAACGACGTTTGACATGGACCGGCTGGTGGAGTACGTGAACAACGGCGGCCACCTCATCGCCTTCGGTCAGGATCTGTCCTCGGCGACTGGTGGCAGTAGTAATCCGCCATTCTTCTACGGTGCTGTTCTCGGCGCCGGCTACCTGCAGGACAGTGTGAACGATGAGAAGGTCTTCACTGACACGGCCCAGCTGTTGGTCGGCCTGCCGGGAACGGCCTTCAGCAGCTTGAGCCTCGACATCAGCGCCAGAGGCGATGGCGCCGGCAACCAGGCGTACATCGACGAGGTCAACGTCGCCTGTGTGGACCCGGGTGCCCCCGCGCCAGGCTGTGATCCTTACGAGCCTGTGATGAAGTACAGCGTCGGCGACAATTATGTAGAAGACGGCTACATCGCGCTTGGGCACCGCGATCAGCCAACGCTCGAACGCCCTGGCACGACCCTTGCCGGACGCGCTCTCTACTTCACCCTCGGTCTGGAGGGCATCAACAGCGACACCGGGTACAATACCCGCGGGGATCTGCTCGGCACGGCGCTCGATTGGGCGCTCGATCAGGCCACCGTCACCATCACGCCGACGGTCAATCCCGCCGGCCGGGTAAGCTATTTCATGGCAGGGCTGGAATCCAGTGTCGGCGCGGAGGGCGCAACGTATCGCTGGGACTTCGGCGACGGCTCGCACTACAGTCCTACCACCGGCAGCGCCACTGCCGGCCACACCTACAGCGCCGCCGGCATCTACACCGTGCGGGTCGAGGCGACGGACAGCCTGGGCACGCGAGTCATTGGCGAGACCGAGGTCATGGTCGGCTACGGGGTCTACGTGCCGATCGTGATGATGAACGGGATGATGCCGGCCACACCGACCGCGCTCGAGGCGGCCCTGAGTGGTGCCAACGAGGTGCCCCCGGTCACCACGGAGGCGAGCGGCCAGGCCACCTTCGCGTATGACCCGACCACACGCGAATTGGACTACACGCTGGAGGTTTGGGGTATCTCGCAAGCCGGTATCACGGCGGCCCACATCCATCGAGGCGCCGCGGGCTCCAACGGGGGCGTCGCCTATACCCTCTACACGGGCGATGGCAGCTTGTTTCCCGGCCATCCCATCAGTGGGTCGGTGACGCTGAGTGAGGAGGATGCTGCGCGGCTGACGAGTGCGGGCCTCTACGTCAACGTCCACACCACCGATCACCCCGGGGGTGCGATCCGCGGGCAAATCATGCCCTGACCCAACGAGGAAGGCCAACCAGGGCGCACGCTCCGGTTGGCCTTCCCCCGGCCCGGCCTCCATAACGCGCAACCAATGCATGGGGCGGCTCCAGGGAGCCGCCCCGTGTTCGGTTCCACTGTCTAGTCCCCCACCGAGACTGTGAAGCGGGCCAGACGTCCGAAGTCTTTGGACGGCTGTCTGCGGGCCTCCCCGGCCTCTGATACAAGCCGCACGGTGCCCATCAGCCCTGCGGCAGCAGACTTCGGACGTCTGGCAGACCGAAATCTCGTTGAAGTATCGGCCACGGCCACCTGAAAATGGACACATGGGGGCGGCAATCGGGCTCTTCCACGCTCTTGATGGCACCAGCCAACAGCGATCAAGCAACAGATGCCAGGCAAATGGGCTTGACTTGCGCCAGGTGCCTCCGGCTATACTGTGTCATCCCTATGGACGCGCCGCACATATGAGGACGTTCTCAAGGACACTTTCCGGGATGCCTCTATGTGATACTGCCGCCGCTCGGGTGCAATCCTGGGATGAATATCAATGCTGGAAGAGGAAGGATGGAGTCCACCATGTCGGCTGATCTTGGATTGTTACTCTTGCGCCTTACTGTCGGCCTGCTGATCGCGGGCCACGGTGCGCAGAAGCTCTTTGGCTGGTTTGGCGGCCACGGTCTGGCAGGGACGGCGGGCTGGCTCGGCTCGATGGGTCTACGCCCCGCCGCGTTGTGGGCCTTCATGGCCGCGATCAGCGAGTTTGGCGGCGGCGTCCTGTTGGCGCTCGGGCTCTTGAACCCGCTCGGCTCCCTCGGCGTGATGGCCGCCATGCTGATGGCAATCAGCATGGTTCACTGGCGCAACGGTGTGTGGGCCGCACAGGCCGGGATCGAGTTCCCGCTCACCAACGCTGTGGTAGCACTCACGTTGGCGCTCGCCGGACCGGGCGCGTATTCCCTGGATGCGGCACTGAACCTCGCTCTCCCTGAACCGGCAACACTCATCGTTGGCGTGATCCTGGTCAGCCTGGGAATCATCAGCGCCCTTCTCAGTCGGCCACGTCAGCGCGTGACCACGGGCGCTGCGGGGCGGGCCGGATAACACCGCACCAACCTTTGACTCCGAGGGTGGGCGACGTCAGAAGTTTCATCCTGCTCTCGGTCCACGACTCACGGTGGCCGTCGCGTGCAATCGTCCATTTGCTGGGGCAGGCAAAGCGCCCCGCACCAACAAACCGGCCGGCGAGGGGGCTCCTCGCCGGCCGGTTTGTTGGTGGGAAACGGCCTTAGCGGCCCTCAACCATGATCGGAATGCTGACCGCGCTGGGCGCGACATCCGGGCCGAGGAGGATCTCTCCCTTGAACGTCTCGCCTTCGCCGGTCGGAATCGGGAAGCAGACATTGAGGTTGACCTCGGTCCCCGCCGGAACAGCGCCCGCCGGCATGCCGGTGACCGTGACATCGTTCCCCTGGATAGCATCGACCACCAGATCGAACGTCGCACTGCCGGTCGGTACGTTCCAGCCGTGGACATAGGCGCGGTAGGTACCGTCCGCCGGAGCGATCACCGTGACGGTCTCCTCGTCCGTGGAGGTGGTGGACGCCGCCAGGATCTCGGTGTCAAAGTCGAACTCGCCATCCTTGTTGGCGTCGTAGAGCAGGTAGAGGTCGATATCATTCCCCGACGCACCGCCCGTATTCACCGTCACGCGCGATGCATGGTCGAGGGTGAACTCGTAATAGTAACTGGACGTGGCCGGATCATTCGGGTCGTCTTGACGGGCGGTGCCCTCAACCATCACCGGCCGGCTGAGGCCAAAGCCTTCTGCGCTGAATCCGTTCAGATCGAGCCCCGCGCTGAAACTCACATCCACACAGGTGTTCGGCTGATTGGAACCGGTGATGTTGATCTCGGACGGCGCCACCGAGAGGGTGCTGACGGTATCGGTAAATGGCACACTGAACTGGTCGCCTTTGTAGAGCACGTTGTGGTTGACCATCGCGTGCAGCCCTTCCGTGATCGGGCCGGTGATCCACTCTGCGGGGCCGCCCGTCGCCGTTCGGAAGCGCCACTTGCCCGAGCCGAAGTAGGTGTTCTCGCTCGCGGCGACCGTCTCCAGGGTGTAGGGACCGTACCAGGCTGGGTCAGCCCAGTTGCTTCCGCTGTTGTCCGGATGGTTCGGATCGCTGAAGCGGTCGCTGGTTGGCCCGAAGATCAAGGCATCGAGGTCGGTTGGCATGCTGTCGGCCCACTCGCTGCGGACGATGAATTGGGTGCCTTCTGCCGGCGCGGATGGAACGTCGAAGAAGAAGAAGCGCCAATCGCCGGACTCGTTCCGCCAACTCCAGTCAAAACCGCCGCGAATTCCGCCGTTGTTGTAGAGCGAGGTGGTCTGGCCGGCCTCGCTGCCCCCAAAGACCATCGTGCCGGTCATCTCGGCGGCGACGTTGACGACAACCGGGACGATGGCGCGGTCGGTGACCAGGCTGAAGCCGGCCGGTACCCCGGCTGGCGTCCCACCGCCGCTTGCCGCTGCTCTACGAGCAGCCTGCATGACCAGTGGGAAGTAGACCACGTTGTCCTGGCGACGCAGACTGGTCTGGGTCACCTCGATGGCGCCCTCGTAGAGGCCGTAGGCGTGGTCGGGCGGCACACTGGCCGTGGCCTGAAAACTTGCCGTGTCGTTGGCCGGGACCGTGATCTCGGTGCTGGCGAGGTGAAGGAGATTCCAGTCAACCTTCTTGTAGAAGGTCACCTCAATGGTCAGGTCGGTCTGCGGGATGGCGGCCGTCCGAAAGTTATGTTGAAGGCCGATGAATAAGCCGTCGGCCATTCTCGCGCGCGGCTCTTGGACCCAGACCTCCTGGAGGTTGTTGTAGGCGTGGCCGTAGCTAAAGCGCACGTACTCGTACTGGTCGATCTCGGTCCTGGCCCAGTCCAATTCTGGTGAACCGTCAATATTGTGCGGCTCATATGGCACTTTGTTGGGGTGGGTGACAACCCCGTTGCCATCCGCATCCTCCCACAGGTTGCCGTCGCCGTTGATGTCTGTCCAGTTGTAGACCAACGCACGCCAGAGTTGATCCGGGTTGTAGTCGCCGTTGCCGTCAAACTGCGAGAAGGGCACGGCCAGACGCACGATCATCAGGTCCGCATCGGCCGGGATGCGATTGGTGTCGAGCTTGTAGAGATAGTCCGGCGCGTTGAAGTTGTAGCTGCTCTCGCGACTGACCGATGCCGAGGTACGGGTGAAGCGATAAGTCGCCTCCGGCAGCTGCTCGAAGGTGCGCGCCGCCAGCGTCGCCGAGATCGGGAAGTCGCTGTCGTTTGCGATGGTGAAGCTCTGAACGTCGGTCTGGCTGGGCATGATGATCCTGGCGAAGGCCGGGTGTTCCTCCCCACGGAAGTCGCCAACCTGCCAGCTATCAGGCGTGACGTAACCACCCGTCCGCCCGGCGGCGACGTCGGTCGCACGGTCGGCGTTGACGGTGCCGGCCCCCTGCACGAAGACGTCATAGTTCTGGTCCGTGGCTCCCGACATGAAGATCGCTCTGGCCTCGTCCCAATTCGGCCAGCGATGATGCCTGTCCCAGAAGGCCTGGTAGACCAGCGCCAGGTTGCCGGCGGCGGCCGGTGTGGAGCGACTCGTACCACCCCACGTGGCCCACGAGTACCAGCCGTCGAAGCCGAAGTAGTTGATCCCCTCATCACCGGCGGCGTAGGCACCATCGGCGGTGACGCTCACCCCCTGGTCACCACGCGCGCCGGGCCCGCGGTTGGACCAGCGAATGATGTCGCCGTGAAGGATCTGATTCGTGTCGGTGATCGAGTCCCACCCGGTCGAACCGAATTGGGTGGAGGCGCCGATGCCCAAACCAGAAGGCGGGGCCGGCGCGGTGACGGTGCCGAAACCAGGTGCACCGTTGCCGGTCGCAAAGAGCAACTGCGTGTAGCGGCCGCGGCGGATCGTGCGCTCGGCGTAGCGAGAGTAGTAATCCCAGCCATCGTTGTCCGTCGCCGAGTAGCCGAAGCTGTTACTGCCGATGTGGACTTCGTCGCCACTCTGCCGGTAGCCGTCATAGCCGTAGATGCTAAAGAGCCAGGCATCAGTGGCAGCGCTGTCAACGGTGTAGATGTTCCCGATGTTGACGAGCGCGGCGTCCGGCGCCGCGCCCTGCACGACGCCATTCGGCTTGCCATCGCCGGGGAGGTCACGGAATGCCGGTGCCAGGCCATTGATCATGCCCTGCCCGACGACGTTGGAGGCGCACTGGGTGCCGTGGGTGTAGCCCTCGTCCAGAGCCCCCGTGAAGGCGACCATATCGCCGTTCCCGGGCACGGGTGGATACCCAGGGTATCCGAAGCCATAGAGCCAGTCAGAGACCGGCAGGGGCAAATTTCCGTCGGCGATGTAGTAGATCGCACCGCCCGAGATGTCGGTGTAGCCGTCCCCGTTCATGTCGCGGTAGGAAACCGGATCCATGTGGGTGACCGGTTTCTCATCGCGGAAGTCGTAGTCATTGTCGAGGTCGACGTAGACGGTATCGTAGACACCGCGAGTGTGCTCATCCACGAGGAGGACCGCAACCCGCTCCCCAAAGACAGCCAGCAAGTTGTCATCTGGGTGACTCCCGATGTGGTAGACACCACTGCGGCTGGTGTCGTTGAGGGTGTACACGTGCTCGAAGCTGCGCGACCCATCCTCGCCGGCCAACGGTGTATAGGCCAGGCGCGTGGTGCCGTCGAAGTCGCGGACCACCCTCGGAGTCTCACTGGTGTTTATGTACCACGAGGCGCCATCGGCGACGAAGTGCGTGCCGAAGTAGCCATCGAATGCGTAGAGGAGCATCGAGTACGGGTCGAAGGCCATCACCCACCCGGCGTAGGGCGACGGTGTCGTGACAGCGGACGTCGTCTCCGGCACGGTCGCCCACGTCCCCATCAAGTCGGGGTGGGCGAAATCAACCCCGTCGTCGATGACGGCCACGCGCACACCTTTACCGGTATAGCCTTTCTTCCAGGCAGCGGACGATTCGTGCCCGTCGCGGACGTCGAACCAGCCGGTGGGCTGGGCGCCGCCCTTCCCGGTCTGGCCCTGCGCCTTCACCTCCTCAGACCAACCTTTATCCATCGCCTTCAGCGCCGCCATCTGTTGCTTGCGCTCTTCGAGCGTGGGCGCACGCTTCACATCGTAGCCCGGGTCGGAGGGCAGCGGGGCGTAGCTCGAACCGCCCCCCACGGCCTTTTCGATCCGAATGACGCCCGGAAGAGTTGCAACCTTGACGAGTTGGTTCGCCGGGACGATCGCCAGGGTCACCTGCTGGCCATCGTCCTGGTCCGGGCGAGTCACCGCCCGAGGAAGGAGGTTGCCGAAGGAGGTCCCCGGATGGGAGATAATCACCACAGCCTCATCGGTCGTGACCTGAGCTTCGACGGCAGGAATCAGGTCAGTGTCAATCTTGGCGGTCGCGCTATCCGAGGCGGTCTTGATGGTGGTCGGCTGGTCAGGACCACCGGCCCGCGCAGGGGTGCTGAGCTGCACCCCCACCACAATGACCGCCAAGAGTGCCAATGCACTGACGGTTGGGATCAGTAACAGCCGGAGTCGTTGCATAGTCGGTCACCTCGTTGTAAGTGATGATAGAGCATTGAACGATCGACGACTGTGTAAGCCGGGCAAGCCTCCTTTCTGGCATATGCTGGAATGTGTGGCGAATATGCGGAGAGGAGTGGCCCTGCGTCCGCGAGAGGAAACAGGGATTGACCGAGGGCTGGGACCAGGGGATGGACCCGAACGAGGCTGTGTCCGCGTCTGCCGGCGGTGGATTGGGATGACGTGGCAGCGCGGCCTCGCGCTGGCTTTCCCTCGCCGCTTTCCAGGAAGGGTGTGGAAGCACGATAGCCGCGTCGGTAGCGGTTGCTACGTGGGTCGTACGGCCCGGCGCTGATGAAGGCGCTCTCGAGAGAGTGCAAACTGATGTCTGGGGAGTTTTACGATCATTGCGTACTCCACATGGAGTGCCAGAGTCAACAGGGACGCCCGACTTTGAAGCCTGCCGGCACGCGTGTGCTCGCAATCCGCCGTCGCGGCGGGCGAGGAAACCGGCCAGGCCCGAGGATACGGCGACTGATGAGAGAAAAGAGTACAGGAGACTCGATCGCCAGAGAGTCTCTACGCACAAAAGGCGATATTGGTGCCACAATCACGAAGCACACCGGATTTGTTCTTCCAGGATTGCAACCGATATTCCTGGACGACACGCCGCTCGTCTATATGATTCGCTCATATGGACGAAGGTGTCCCGACAGGCCACCTTCGGACAGGAGTCGCGTGAGGCGTGATGCGTGAGGAAACGCATCACGGATCACGTTGGCCTGCTGTCAGAGAGACGCAGGTCGCGCACGCGACTCCACTGTGAGCGATATGATTTGAGGGTGTAGGCTCGATCGAAACTGTTCTCAATTCTTTCTGCAGCACGGTCATGTAGAACTGAGGTAACTACGGATATTACCGAACCGCAGGCATCGAGTGAAGTCGTCTGATATCAGGTGAGAGGAAGGTTTGGGAATCCCGGTACGCGGTGAATCGAACAGCCAGAAAGCTTCTCCAGAGCCGTACTTGATTGTGGTTCCGGCGGACCATCCAGCATGTAGGACGCCACGATTATACTGCCCTCCTCCAGGAAGGTCAATACTCATTGTAAGGCGATAGAGTTCCGAATCTAGTTGAAATTTCCGATCCGGCCGGTATACCATCAGCAGTTTCGACCTTGGGAAGCCTTCCCTGGTCGCATTCGTCGATCCAGCAAGATTGATGAGCAGGCCCGATCGACCGCAGAGTTGCTCAACGGTCAAAGCGCGACCACCCCTGTCCCCTCTATGAAGGCATGCACCACCTCGCGCGTCCGGCTTTTGAGCCCAGGGCGGTGTCAAAGTCCCCAGAGTGTCAGGCTGAGCAACGCGCTCGCGGAGCGAAGCCTCTCTTGCTGCGGCGTCGGCGACCCTTCGCTCCCCTTCGTTCCGCTCAGAGCCTGCCCTCAGTGGAACGAAGGGGTGACAGGG
>DOUV01000188.1 GCA_003520455.1 Chloroflexota bacterium
GGGGCCGCGGTCGGCGTCGGCGCGGCGCCTCCGCCGCAAGCCACCAGAAGCAGCGCGATGAGAAGGATGCCCGACGAAACAGACAAGCGCCGGGTGCTCATGATGTTCTCCTCCTTCAGAATGTCTGGGGTGGATCATCCAAAAGTGCTCTTCCGCGGCTCTACGCCATGCACCCCTCCTTCTTCCTTCCTGCTCGGCTGGCAAACATACCGGCGGTCTCATATGCCATTGCCAATTGGACGTGTACCGGGCGGCGTGGGCGTCGGGGTCGCCCGAACAGGCACGCCACTCTTCATCATTGCCCGATACTTCTTCTCAGGCTCGGGGGTGCGCGTCCGTTCCGGGGAGCGCGGGGGGTACTAACGGTGTGCTCGTGGTGCTCCATCACGGGTCCTTCAGATGGCGGCCTGACGCGTATGGGGTCAGGCCGTGTCGATCCGGACAGCGTGCCTTGCTGTCCGGATCAGTCGAATCATGCCCGCAGTTGTCGTCGTCGTTGGAGGAGAGGGCGTAGCGATGTCTCGGTCTGAGCAAGAATGGTGCCTGAAAGTTGCCGTCGGTGCCGGGAGCCAGGCGCGGAGCGGCTATCACCACCATCACCCGCACGCCGACGACCGGTTGATAGATGTCATCCTCGGCCGGGAAGATCGTCAGGGCTCTTCGGCGACTGGTTGTTGCATACTTGAGAGGAGGGGGATGATGAGTTCACGAAGCGTCTGAAAAGAGCTCATCTCGCTCCCATCGGGAGGTGTACAATGGCGTACGTAATCACCAGCCTGTGTATTCGCGATGGGGCCTGCGTCGAAGTCTGTCCTGTGAATTGCATCGTGCCGGGTGCCACCAGCAACGCAGACTGGCCCTTCTTCTACGTCGACCCGGACACCTGCATCGACTGCGGCGCCTGTGGTCCAGCTTGCCCCGTCGAGGCGATCTTCCCCGAGGACGAAGTGCCCGCCGAGTACGAGGAGGACACCGCCCTCAACCGGCGCTTCTTCACGGAGGGGCCGGGCTATTGGGAGTTCGACCTGGAGCACGAGCGGGTTCGCGGGTTGACGCCGGTGTAACGCCGCCTGGGCAGCTTTGCGACGCGTGCGGGTCAAGCACGGTACGTGCTCGAGAGGTCGCTTCAGCAAACTGCCCGAGACAGTGTCGGGGCGGACGATGGGTTCACATGACCCTGGTGGCGAATTGGTGCGAGTGGCGGGGGCCGGTTTGTAGTGCGCGCTGTAGGGGCGCACGGCCGTGCGCCCCTACAGCGCACTTCGAACTGCTCGCCCTGCCTGGAGACGATTTCGCCACCAGATTCTTCATATTTCTGTAAGAGTGGCGCCTACGCGCCACTCTTACAGAAAGTGAGATACGCTACCGGGGCGGTGGGTTCCGCATCCGGCGTGCTCCGGTCCGGGTCAGTCGATCTGAACGTTGCCGCGGGTCGGCGGGCCGTTGTTGTTGTAGCCGTCGCTGAGGCTGATGCTGAAGTGATCGACCGTTCCCGGCTCGCCGTTGTCGACGGCTTCGATGGTGAAGTCGACCTGGTGGTCATTATTGACACCGGTCCCCCTGATCTGTGATCTCTGCTCGGCATCGTTGAATGTCACCGACGTAATTCGCGTCGAGCGGAAGTCGACCCCGGCACCTGCATCACGGTAGCTGACCTTGCCACTCAGGTTCTCGAAGGCGCTGAGGACGAAGGGTGCGTCACTCGTCTCCCGTCCGGAGATGGCCCCGCCGCCGTTGACGTGGCGGCCGGGCTCTTTCGGCGGCGGCAGGGTGACACTGCTGAGCTGGAAGTCGAAGGCGCGCGTCGCGTCCACGTCAGCGTAGATATCGGTGGAGGCGTTGTCGCGCCCACCGCTGAAGGCCGTCACGTTGAAGAGCGTGTCTCCGAAGATCGGCCGGTTCGCCCCGAGGCCGCCCTCGAGCGGCACGTCGATGGTGATCGTGTTGCCATCGAGGCGGCCGGTCGCGGGGACCTCGGGCGGATACTGGACGATCTTGCAGTTCTCGGACGTCGTCGTGGTGCAGCCCGTGCCGGGCACGGCGTCCTGGGCCGAGGTCCCGCTCCCGGCGAAGAACGCCGGCTGGCCGCCGGCGACCGACACGGCGCCGACGTAGAAGATGCGGTAGGCCTCCTCACCCCCGTCGCCGACCGACAGCGCCTGGAAGCGGGTGATCCAGAAGCCAGAGGTCTTGCCCGCCGGGGGCAGGAGACTCGCCAGGCTGTTGAGCGTCATCTCCACCCGCAGGGTCGTGGCCTCGGGCTGGCTCAGGGTGAGCCGGGTGAAGTCGAACTGTGGCAGGTTGGGGCCAGGTCCGGAAACCGGGGCGTAGTGGGGCCACTGCGCGTCGCCGGTGGAATCGGGCATGGGGTTCGTGGGGACCGGCTGGCTGATCGTCGATCCGGAAGCGGTTGGCCCCGCGAGTTGACGCGCCTCGAAGAGGTGCGCGCCGTGGTGCTGGCTGGTGGTGTCGTTGTAGACGATCCGCAGGCTGCCGTCTCGGTCCAGCGTGACCGTAAAGAAGTCGGCCATCGTCCGGTCGCCATCGGTGGTCGTGCAGAACAGGCCCTCGTTGCAGATCTGGCCGTAGTGCATCGGCTTCTCGGTGAATCGTTGCTGGGCGAAGGAGGGCGCCGAGCCGGTGGCGTTGGTGATCAGCGCGACGTACCCGAACCACTTGTGCTCGGTCGCGGGCGGCCGGTCGTTGTACCACGAGGGCATGAAGTCGCTATCCAGGTACGAGGGGCTCCCGTACCAGGCGACGACGAGCCTGCCGTCGTCGCCGCCCTGCACCCAGGGGAAGACGTTGGAGTTGGCGTCGTTGCCGTTGACCTGGACTGCGGGATTCCAGGTCTGGCCCTGATCCGTCGAGGCGGCGTAGTAGACGTTGTGGTTCGTCTCGTCAATCCAGACAGCGTAGAGATTCCCGGCCTGGTCGGTGGCCACCGATGGGAAGAGGTCCCCGACCGGTCCACCGCCCGGGGATGCCGGTGCCTGGACGTTCGTGTAGACGATGCCGGTTCGCTGCCCCGGCGCCACGTGGCCGACGGTAATCTCGACGTGGTCGCCCTGCGCGCAGGGGTAGTAGAGGTTGCGGTGGACCGGGTCGAAGCGCAGTTGGCCGCAGGGGGCCCCATCCGACACCGGGTCCGCGAGATTTGCTGACGAGTTCTGGTAGACGAGGCCGCCGACCGGGTCGGTCGCACCGGTCGAGCCCGGCGAGGAATAGATGAAGGAGCCGAGCGGCACCTGGCGGAAGGCGAGGAAGACAGTGTTGTCGCCGGCGGCGGCCGTCGGGCCGTTGTCCATCGCGAACCACTGGCGGTCGTCAACGGTGCTCTGGACGGAGAGCGCATTCTTGCGCCAGGTGTTGCCGCCGTCGTTCGAGACGGCCGTGCTGAGGTTGACGAGCCCTTCGAGGTCAACGAAGTAGGCGTGGCCCTGGTCATCCGTGACCACGTCCGTGTCCCCACCTCCGGGCGGGACGTCGGCTCTCAGGCCGATAGGGCTCACGATGTTGAACTGATCGCCCCCGTCGGTCGAGCGGTGGATGAACGATTGCTGGGTACTGGTTCCCCAGGGCCCTGACTCCCAGTAGTTGCCGTCCTTGTCGATGTGGTTGATCGGCTCGCCCTCGGTGCGCTGGGCATCGACGACGGTCGCCGGACCAAAGATGAGGCCGCCCGTTTGCCGCGGCGGGTTCGGAGTGGGGCCGCCCTCTTGGGAGACGAAGGTTGCCGAACCGCTATAGTCCGAGGCGATGACGAGCCAGGGAACCACCCGCACCTCATAGGTGCCTGATGCCTCCAGGACGAAGACGCGCTCGAAGGTCGTGTCCCCCGACGTGGATTTCCCCACGATGTTGCCCGAAGCGTCGTAGACGTACAAGTCGAAGTCGTTGCCGGCGCTGGTCCAGCGAATCACGATATCGACGCCACCGAAGTGGCTGTCCCAGTAGCTCGGATCGACGTTCACCGTGAGCATGAAGTGGTCGCAAACCAGGTTGAGCGGGTCCTGGGCGGCCGGCGGGCAGCCGGAAGGTGTGACAGTCGTCACGACATCCGCGCCGATTGGGTAGAGCTGGCCGGTCCAACTGGTTGATGGATTGGTCGGGCCAACGCTGCTCTGGGCCGGAGTGGCGGCCTCGGCGGGCCGGCGCGTCC
>DOUV01000600.1 GCA_003520455.1 Chloroflexota bacterium
GGCCGGCGAGCCGGCCAGCCATTCCGAACCGATCAAGCCGAGCTCGACCCGGCCATTCCGAAACTCGAACCGCGCGCGCTGGAACCACTGGTAGGTCACGCCCCCGGAGGGAAAGGCTTCCGTCAGGGGGTACCCGAAGATCTGCAGCGCACCATGCGTGTTCCAGAACTGTAAGAAGGCGTTGGTCACATTGTGACCTGTTTCGGGAAAATAGCGCACACTCGTGCCGTGGCCTGCTGGGAGTGGTGGAACTGCCGGGTCCGGAGGCCCGTGAATCTCCTGGCCCAAGAGACCGAGCTGGATTTGGTACGGACCGGGGTTTTGGGGATGCCACTCAAAACGGGCCCTCTGAAAATATTGCACCATCAGACCGTTGGCGAGAATCTCTTCGGTGATCGGATACCCGAAGATCGCGATCCCACCGGAGGCATCGAAAAACTGAAGGAAGCCGCCGCGGACAGTGTGGCCGGTTTCTGGGAAATAACGACTCGGCACCGTAGCGCTGACATCCACCGGAGTGGCCGTCAGAAGCAGCGCCGTGACGAGCAGTAGCCCAAGCCAGCGCCCTTTTGCGATGTGCATTGGTCCCCCTTGAGTCACCTCAAGCGCAGAATATTGCAAGAAGTATAACATCAAATGAACCATTGAACAAGCCCTTTTCGGTAAAAATTGTATCACTCTTTTTACCATTCGCGGTCTTCAGCGATGCTCGCGGGCCGGTACGCCGGGCCCGCGATGGGCAGGATCGGGCGGAAGGGGTGCGACGCACCTGGCTCTCTCGGAAGCGCTCGATTATGGAGGGGCCGGGCTCACCACGGCCCAGGATGGCAGGTGCGTCGCACCTTTGGATGACCCTCTGGCTGGCGGCTCCCCAGGCGACGGGCCTCGTGAGGCTGGCATCTGCCAGGCTCACGGTCCTCCAGGACGCCAGAATGTGAGGGCGACTATGAGGAAAGACCAGTCAGATTACTTTGACACATAGGATGGATGGGCTATAATCCAACATAATGGGCCGCCACCCAGATGGGCGGTCCTTCGTCTGTCCAAGGACTGCTGCGTTCCTTCCCCAGCGGTCCCCTGGAAGGCGAAAATTTATGAAGTGGCGGGAAGGAGCCGAAGCGAGTTCTGATGCAATCTCGAACTGTGGTGATGTTGGGCCTGATCCTGCTCCTGGCAGTTACTGCGATCTGGCTGGCACTTCCGAACAACCCTGGCATCCACGTGAATCTCGGTCCGCTCAAGATCAATCGTGACGTCGTGTTTCGCCGGGGTCTCGATCTTCAGGGGGGACTCCAGGTGGTGCTGGCGGCAGATCTTCCCTCTGGGCAGGCTCCTGATAAAGACGCGATGCAGGCGGCGAAGGCGATCATTGAACGGCGTGTCAACGGTCTGGGTGTGAGCGAGCCCCTGATCCAACAAGTGGGGAACGACCGAATCGTTGTTGAATTGCCCGGCCTGAAGGATCCCGACCAGGCTATCGCCACCTTTGGCGAGACTGGTCTGCTCGAATTCATCGACGCCGGCAACACTCCCTTGCAGGAGGGGACCAAAGTCGTGACTGACTTCGGCGCGCAAGCGCCGGTCACGGATACCGCGACGACCAAGGTCTACCATACCGTCCTGACGGGCGCCGACCTGAAGAGCGCCGACGTCGGTTTTGAGAGCAACACCAGCCAGCCGCAGATTGCCTTCGAGTTCAAGAGCGGCCAGCCCGCCCAGACCCTGGCGCAGTTTACCCGCGACAATGTGGGCCGCTATCTGGCAATCACCCTCGACAAGCAAGTGATCAGCTCGCCAGTGATCCAGAGCCAGATTCCCGACGGCCGGGGTGTCATCAACGGCCGTTTTACGCTCGAGGAAGCCCAGGCATTGGTCATTCAGCTCAAGTATGGTGCGCTGCCGGTCCCACTGAAGGTGATCGAGAACCGCACGGTCGGGGCGACCCTCGGTGAGGACTCGGTGCATCGCAGCTTCTTGGCCGGAGCAATCGGCATTGCAGTCGTGGGCCTCTTCATGATCCTGTACTACCGCCTGCCCGGTGTGCTGGCCGTGGGGGCGCTGGCGGTCTACATGGCGGTCGTGCTTTCCCTATTCAAGCTCATTCCGGTTACGCTGACCCTCGCTGGTATTGCCGGATTCGTGCTCTCGGTCGGCATGGCGGTTGATGCGAACGTCCTCATCTTCGAGCGGATGAAAGAGGAGTTGCGCGATGGTAAGGCCCTGCCAGCCGCTGTCCGCGCTGGCTTCGAGCGGGCCTGGCCGAGTATCCGTGACTCCAACGCTTCGACTCTCATCACCTGTGCCATCCTCTTCTGGTTCGGGGCAACTTTCGGAGCGAGTATCGTGAAGGGCTTTGCGCTGACGTTGGCGTTGGGTGTCCTCATTTCTCTCTTCACGGCGATCACCGTTACACGCACGTTCCTGCACGCGGTGATGCGCCTGGATGCCACAAAGAATCACTGGTGGTTCGGCGTCTAAGCGTGGAATCCCGATTTTGGATTGAAATACAGCATCCCGACTGGCCCCAAATCGGAAAATCAAAATCTCACAGGGTGAGGAGTACATCTACATGGCGCGCGGCTTGAACAAAGTAATGATCATTGGCAATTTGGGGCGTGATCCTGAGATGCGCTATACACCGAGTGGAACCCCTGTTACGAGCTTTAGCGTGGCTGTCGGGCGGAGTTGGACAACTCCTGATGGAGAGCGCAAAGAGGCCACAGAATGGTTCAACGTCGTCACCTGGCGCGAGTTGGCGGAGATCTGCAATCAGATGTTGGCCAAGGGCCGCCGAGTCTACATCGAGGGCAGCCTCCAGACTCGGAGTTGGGAAGACCAGAGCGGACAGCGCCATTACCGCATCGAACTGGTTGCGGACCAAATGATTGTACTGGATCGACCACCTCGCGAGGATCGACCTCAGAGTCAATTCGACGAGGAATGGGAGAGCGATTACTAAGATCGTCGTCAGTCGCTGGTTGCTGTGTCACGAAGATTTGGTCGCGGGTCGTCTCGTTTTACCCTGGTGTTGACGACTCACCCGAAGGCGTTTGCATCGATCAGCGTGTTGATGACTGGATGAGCGCATGGGTCGTTGGCCCCCCCATAGGGGTGTCACCGGACTGACGACTGGCTGCTGCCTTACTGCTACTCGAAGGAGATCGTTGTGTTTGACATTGTTGGGAAGCGCTACTGGTACTTTCTGCTCTCGGCACTAGTTCTCGTGCCGGGCCTGATCGCGCTCCTCCTCTGGGGCCTCAATCTCTCAATTGACTTCACCGGTGGCGCGCTGCTCGAGCTGCAATTCCAGAACCCCGCGAAGGTATTGCAGCCGGCCGAGATCACTTCACAGCTTTCCGAGATCGGCTACCCGGGTTCGCTGGCGCAATCATCGAGCGACAACGTCGTCCTCATCCGTACCAAAGCCCTTACTCAGGATGAGAAGAACACGATCGAGCACGCGCTCGAAACGACTTATGGCCCCTTCGTGGAGAATCGTTTCGAGTCGGTCGGTCCCTCAGTCGGTGAGGCCGTCACTCAGCGCGCCGTATATGCTGTTGCGATGGCGGCGGTGGGAATCTTGCTGTACCTGGCCTTCGCCTTTCGCCACGTCCCCAACCCCTTCCGCTATGGAACGGCGGCGATTCTGGCGATGCTCCACGACGTTTTCGTCGTCTTGGGATTGGCCGCGCTGGCCGGCCACTTCCTGCACTGGGAGGTCGACGCCCTCTTCCTGACCGCCCTCCTTACGGTCATCGGCTTCTCGGTGCACGACACCATCGTCGTCTTCGATCGCATTCGCGAGAACATGCGCCGTCACCGCGGCGAGCCCTTCGCCGATATCGTCAACCACTCGATCATCCAGACGCTCGATCGCTCGATCAACACCCAACTCACGGCACTCTTCACGCTGGTGGCGCTCTCCCTCTTCGGTGGTGTCACAATCAAGCAGTTTGTCTTGTGGCTGATCATCGGTATCGTCAGTGGCACGTACAGCTCGATCTTCAACGCCTCGCAAATCTTGGTGGTGTGGGAGAACAAGGAGTACGAGCGGTTCCTCCCCTTCCTCCGGCGGGGCGAGCAGAAGCAAGTCGCGGCGTAGGGTACCGGGTCCCTCCTGCACCGGTGGTGTCATCAGTACCCCAGCGGTCGAATCCTGCTTCAAGTGGGGTTCGGCCGTTGTCGCATCATCGGACCGGGGCGAGATAAGACTGCAAGGCTGGTGTTGTCGATTCGCTTGCACGCCGCGCTCCAGGCGAGCGATGCGCCGAGCGCGGTGCATGAACTGGAAGCACTCCTGGCCGAATGGCCGGCCGAGCGTGAACAGGCGGCCATCCATTACGCCCTCTCGTGTTTACAGAGCGATTCCGAGCGATTTCTCCCCCATGCTGCCAGGGCAGCCCAACTCTATCGCGATGTATACCAGCAGACAGGCATGATCGAGTACCGCCAATACTACGAAGAGCTAACGGGCATAATCCTCGCCGACCCGCCGGCGCTCCCACCCCCGCCCGAGGTCGTTACGACTCACACTGTCGATCTGGAGGCGCTCCTGGCGTAGGTCGACCAGATCATCGCCGAACATGTGGCGTGAGGCAGCATGCGTTCTGTATAGAGCGTAGCACATAACGCCCTGATACCTGACACGCGACTGGCTCCAAAGGCCGCGTGAAAACCGTCATTCAGTCAGTTCAATCCTCCGCGAGGGCTTACGCCGTGACAGTTCAACCCGACGGCAAGATCGTCGCGGCCGGCTACGTCAGGCTCTCGCACCAAAATGACTTCGCGGTGGCGCGCTACAACCCGGACGGCACCCTCGACAGGAGCTTCAGCGCCGACGGCAGAGTGCATAGCGATTTCGATGGCAAAGATGATGTAGCGAGAGCGGTCGCCATTCAGAGCGACGGCCGGATCGTGGTCGCGGGCACGGCCACAGACGTGGTGGACTTCCTCCCGGACGATGAGGATTTTGGCGTGGAACGCCTCAATCCAGATGGCGCACTCGACACCAGTTTCAGTGGCAACGGCAAAACGTCGATCGGTTTCGGCGGTGCCGACCGCGCGAATGCCATGGTTCTGCAGCCCGACGGCAAGATCGTCGTCGCCGGCACGAAAGGCGCTATCGGCACCGGCGACATCGCTTTGATCCGACTGAACCCCGATGGAACGCCGGACACTTCGTTCGGCAACTGAACGGAGTCGGACGGCAGCCACCTCGGTACGAGTTCGACGACTGGAAGAAGAGGAGCCAGCAAAAATGGGTGCGATGCGAAACATCGTGGTGGTGCCATACGACCTATCCTGGGTGAACGCATTTCAGCACGAAGCAGAACGCCTTGCCGCCATTTTTGGCGATGAACTCCTCTCCATCCACCATATTGGCAGCACCGCGGTTCCCGGCCTCAGTGCCAAGCCGGTGATTGATATTATGCCGCTCGTGCGGAATCTCGATCGGGTTGAGCTATTCAATGCGGCCCTGATCAATCTGGGGTATGAGCCCCTCGGTGAGAACGGAATCGCGGGCCGGCGCTACTTCGTCAAGGGCGGAGATGAGAACCGGACCCACAATGTTCACCTGTATGAGCCGGACAATCCCGAAGTGGCCCGTCATCTCGACTTCCGTGATTACTTGCGTGCTCATCCTGAAGAAGCCCAGCAGTATGGCCGCCTAAAGGAGATGCTTGCCAGGCAGTTTCCGCACGATATTTTCGGCTACATGGCGGGGAAGGATTCCTTCATCAAAGAGATCCTTCACAAAGCACATGAGTGGCGTGCAAGACAAACTGGCCTGATGAGACCGCAACGGTACAATAGATGAGGCACATGTTTGTGGATACGTCGTTTCTCGAAAGGGAGAGCGACTCAAAAGTGAGGCATGCCGGGTGCGACGTACCTGTATCGTGGTCTGGGCCTTTGGGTGTGCCTCACCCTCACCTGCAGCGCACGTGTACTGTCCGCTCGTGCCCGCACGACTCCATCCAAAAAAGGACTCCTTCGAATGCGCGCTCTCTACCTGAGTGACCACCTGGAACTTCGCACCGACTATCCGGTGCCTGCTCCGCCGCCGGGGGAGTCGCTCGTGCGCGTGCGCCTCTCGGGGATCTGCAACACCGATGTCGAACTGGCCCGGGGCTACATGGCCTTTCAGGGGGTCATCGGCCACGAGTTCGTCGGCGTCGTCGAGCAGAGCGATGATCCGGCGCTGGTCGGCCGGCGCGTGGTCGGGGAGATCAACGCGGCCTG
>DOUV01000595.1 GCA_003520455.1 Chloroflexota bacterium
CCCCGGTCATCGCAAAAGTCGAGTATTACTCTTTCCCCTGGACCGCCGTTTCAGCGCCAACTCAAACGATTGCCGGAATAGGCCGATAGCTTGCTCGACGTCGACGGGTTCGCGCAGATAAAAACTGACCCAGCCGCTCTCCGGAAGGACGTGATGCGGCTCGGCCCGTCCGGCCGCGACGATCTCATCTCGCACTTTCTTGGGGAAGGGAATATCTACCAGATAGTCGCCGTGAATGTGACCAATTTCTCGCCGCCCCAATCGAAATTCCGTTCCTCCGAAACGATGGGCATGGGCTGTGATGCCCTCCCAGGTTAAAATGACATGCGTAATCTGTTCCTTCGCGCCACGGATTGACATGGTTACCTTCCTTCTGAATAGCATCTTTGCGGTTAGCCAGAGGCGATCGCCTACTGGCTAACCGCAGCATAAATTTCTTGCAAAAACCGGCTGGGTCTCGTCGCCAGAAGCAGGGTCGACGCGATTTTCATGAGACGTGTTTACTTTCATCCTTTTGAATAGTATGCAATACGATACGCCCCCGCCCGTGTCCACTCTGGCTGAGTTCGTGGGCCTGGCGCGCTCCTTGCAACGGGAAGGTCCTACCAACAACAGCTCTGACCTGTCCCTCGTCAATCAACTGAGCGATAATCCGCAAATGTTCGCTGGTAGGAGTCACCGCGTTTTTCAAGGCGCGAATGCCGCGTGCCTGCGCCAGCTCTGGAGATGGCTGTTCCAGCAGAGAGACCAGCGTTCCCCCAGGTCTGACCACGTTCATAGAACATTGGAGGGTTTCTCCACCGATCGTATCCAGCACCAGGTCCACGTCATGCACCACCTGTTCAAAGGGCGTGGCGGTATAATCAATCACGGTTTCCGCACCCAGGGAGCGCACAAAGTCTACGTTGGCGGTTGAGGCAGTGCCGATCACCTGCGCCCCCTTCCAGTGAGCGAACTGGACTGCGTATAAGCCCACCCCGCCGGCGGCGCCGTGAATCAGGACGCGTTGACCCGCCTGCAATGCTCCATCCCCAAAGAGGGCCGCCCAGGCCGTCGTGGCTCCGCCTGAGATGGTGGCTGCTTCAGCAAAACTGAGTGCATCCGGCTTGCGGTCCAGCAGGCTGAACCTCCCCGGGGTGAGGGCCGGGGCTTCCACCGCGGTCGTCGTATACTCGGCGTAGGCCCCGTTGGTACTCCGGCCAAAGACCGCCTGCCCTGGTTGGAAGGTGGTCACCCCGGAGCCGACCTCCTCCACCACGCCGGCTACCGCCGAGCCGGGGATATAGGGAAACTGGATGGGGAACCAATCTTGAAAGAGGCCCTGACGAACTTTCCAATCTGCCGGCAGGACGCCTGCGGCATGAACCCGAATGAGCACCTCACCTGCCTGGGGTTCTGGACGCGGGATCTGTTCCTGCCTGAGCTGTTCCGGCCCGCCATATTGGTGTACGCGGATGGCCTGCATCGTTTGTCTTGCCATAATTGATGGCCCCCTCTTTTCTTTCTAATGAGCGGTCCACAACGGTGTTCCACCGTTGTGGGCCGCTCGATGGGAGTGTTAGGCATCAATTGGCCTAACCTGCTAGACCGCCGGCGGGATGTTCTGGTTGAGCCGGAAGAGGTTCGTCGGGTCGTAACGACGCTTGATCGCCGCGAGCCGGTCCCAGGTTGACCCTGGATAGGCCTCGTGAATCTGCGCCTGGCCCTCGTTGCCGAGGAAGCCGACGTACGCGCTGGGCTCACCCTGGCGCAGCGCCGCCGCGAAGTCCGCGACCCAGGCCTCGTGCACCGCCGCCTCATCGGAACGCTCGTAGAGTGCCCCGACGTTCATCATGATCCGTCGCCCACGGTGCGCAAAGGCGGTGGCGTCGGCGGGCACGCGAGCCATCGCCCCGCCAAGTACCCGGAGTTGCGTGACCCTCATCGGCGTGGTCCCGGCTCGGAGATGGTCGACGAGTGTCTGGACGGTGTGGCGATCGACGCCATCGAGAAACATCTACACCCCGCCGCAACCGGGTGGTAGTCCTCCTCTGCTCTGGAAAATAGATCTCCATAGCGCATCGGCCGGAACATGTCAGTGATTGGCGTGGCAAGGGCCCGAAACGGCGCGATGGCGCGCTCGCCGGCGTCCATTGCACCCGCATAGCAGCGCCCGCAGCGTCCCGTTGGTTGCAGTCTAGTGCAAAGCGGCCGTTGATCCATCAGATAAAAGTTTGGTTTTCAACCGTCCAGGTGTTCAGAGTATACCCTGATCTTACGGCCAGACTCTGGTCAGCAGCCCTCGTTGACCTTAAACGTCTCACCGACGATCTGTTGGAGCGGCGCCACCAGATTCAAGTGCTGCTGGCGGACGCGCTTTTCCCCTCGGGCCATTGGAGAATGGGCTCATCATCTCAAGACCGTCACCGCCGACTTCCTGCTCGCCATGATGGTCTCTTGCACCTCTGTCCCGACATGAGCCAACGGCTGAACCTTACAGACGGCGATGCGATTGCGCCGGTGGTGGAAGGAACGGTGCTTCATCTGAAGCCGCTCCAACGCTTTCTGACCCTGCGCGGTCTGTACCGGGACGATGACAGCTTTGAGGAAGCCGTTGGCGATCTGGAGCAATCATGGCAACAGTGGACCTTCCCCGAATCTGCCTGGACACAGGCCCCCTACCCATCACGGCCTACGAATTGCTCTGCAGAGCAGCCTGCACCCGGCGAAGGCTCGACGAACAGGATCTGCCTGGCATCATGGTGGTGTTGCCTTTTGACGTTTCGGGGGCGCAACGAGCTGCCCAGTTGCATGCGGAACTGATCGGCCGCAACCAGGACATCGGCGTAAAAGATGTGCTGACCGCGGCGATCTGTCTGGAACATCGGTTGCCTCTCCTCACGACGAATGTCCGGCATTTTGAACGGGTACTGTCGCTGCCATTCTTCTCCATAGAAGAATTTGTGCAAGAGGAGTCCGGATAGCCCGGCGACAGCATCTGGCGGCGGAGCATGATAGAATGCCGGCCCGACCGTGACGCCTCGCCCGGTTCGACGACCCAGATCGACGCGTCAGCACCGCCGACGCGCACCGCAAGGCGCCACCGTCGACCGCGACGACATCCCTCCCGACGAGACCTGCCTGGCGCCGCTCACCGCGGT
>DOUV01000575.1:0-321 GCA_003520455.1 Chloroflexota bacterium
CCAGCGGCGGCTGACCGGCCGGGGTGGTGGATGGCGCCCCGCTGGCAGCGGGTGACGCCACCAGGGGCGCAACGCCCGGCGTTGGGGTTGGTCGCGCTCCCCCCGGGAGCTGGCAGCCTGTTCCGAGCAGCACGAGCAAGGACGCGGCCAACACGTACAGCCCAATGCGCCGGGCTCCGAATCTATTCATCTTGTTCGCACCTCCCATGCATACGCGCGGGCGCATTCTCGTGACCGCTACCGGCTGGGCCGTGGTGCTGGTGGCTGTCACGACCGCCGATTTCTCGCTGACTTTGCATAGGGTTCGGGGCCGGTGGCCCA
>DOUV01000575.1:406-34618 GCA_003520455.1 Chloroflexota bacterium
GCCCACCGCGACTCTTGTCTTCATGAGCCGCCCCCACGTCGCTGCGAGTCGGCTCGGCGAACACAGGATGGCGCTTCTTGAGTACCATGCCACGTGAGACCCAGCTTCACCCTCCCCCAGGAAGAGCCCCTTCCCCGCTCGCTCTGCTCGGACCTTCGAGCTTCACTCTGAATGAGAGCTGGGGTTGTGATATTGGAGTGAAAGTGAGCGCCTTGCCTTTCCATAAGAGGATCTCGTCGCGAGAATCAGGCCCTGTCTGGGGAGCCAGGGATCACGTTGAAAAGCCCGGTGAGCGCGTTGATGGGACCAAGCCAAAGGAGTCTCCGGCGGGCGGTCTGCCTGTTCAAGACTCCCTCCAGTGTAGCGCAGCGTTGGCGCTTTGTCCTTATGTTCCGCTTAAGCCAGGCTGAAGAGGAGCTTACGAGCGCCGGGTGTCGGAAGGGCACGCGCGCCAGAAGCGTACAGGCTCATCCACACGTGGCTCGCCCCGCTTCGTGTCGGCGTCGCCAGAGTCCAGGTGGAAGTATCATAGCTCGCCCAAACGCCGTCCGTCTATCCCCTGGTGGCAGTAGTTTGTTAATCTGCCCGAACTGATTTTTGGGCCTTTTCCCGTTCCAGGCGTATTAGGACCACTCCAGGAGCAGAGCAGGTGCTCCTGGAGGCGAAGAAATGAGATCGCTACAGCGCAAACAGCGGCCCGCGATGCCGGCCTGAACCCGGCCAACCGGACATCACCCCCTCTCTATCATCCCTGGAACGCACACAAGCAGGGCAGCCGCATCCGCGGGGGGTCGGGGAAGTTTTCTGACCGCGCCGAAGGGCCATGCCTTGCCTCTCGACGCGCTTGCGACTACCTTCTGTTGGTTATCGACAGCCGATGTGGAAGAGGAGATCGCACGGGAGGCAATTCGCGATGGACATTTTGATTTCAGGTGGCGGGATCGCCGGTCTGACGTTGGCGTACCGGCTGCACCGTCTGGGTCACCGCCCCGTCGTCGCCGAGAAGGTAGCGTCCTTACGGGGTGAAGGCTACATGATGGACTTTTTTGGACCGGGCTACGACGTGAGCGAGAAGATGGGGCTGCTGCCCGACCTTGAAAAGATCCATTATCAGATCCCGCGGCTGGCCTTCGTCGATTCAAACGGCAACGAGAAATTCTCTGTCGACTACGCCGCCGTTCGTAAGCTGTTCAACGGTCGCCACTTCAACTTCATGCGCGGCGACCTGGAGCGGGTCCTCTATTCCAGGGTCAAGGATGATGTCGAGGTGCGCTTCGCTACCACCGTGGGTGCGTTCGACCAGGACGCGCAACGGGTGCAGGTGCGGTTTCGGGACGGCACAACCGACTCCTTCGACCTGTTAGTTGGAGCCGACGGGGTGCACTCGCACGTCCGCGCGCTGGCGTTCGGACCGGAGCCGAATTTCATGCGCTTCCTGGGATACGACACCGCCGCCTTTATTCTCGACCAACCGCCGCAGGCGCTCCACGACCGTGCCGCCTTCTACACGTTGACCGAGCCCCGGCGGCAGGCGGCTATCTATCCAATTCGAGGGAACCGGCTCGCCACGTTCTTTGTCCACAAGAGCGCTCGCCCCCCCGGCGACTTTTGCGTCGAATCGGCCAGGCAGGAACTGCACGCCGCGTACCGCGGCATGGGGTGGATTGTGCCGGAGTTGCTGGAGCGAAGTGAGCAGGTCGCCGGCCTCTACTTCGATGCCGTTACCCAGATCGAGATGCCCACGTGGAGCCTGGGTCGCGTGGTTCTGGTGGGAGACGCCTGCCAATGCGTCTCGCTCATCGCCGGGCAGGGCGCATCGATGGCGATGGCCGGAGCCTACATCCTGGCGCAAGCCCTTGCGGAAGCCCGCGACGACGTCGCGGGCGCCCTTGCCCGCTACGAACAGCAGATCAAGCCAGACATCGAGGAAAAGCAGAGAGCCGGACGGAGCATGGCCCGCTGGTTCGTTCCGGAGGATCGCGCCCACCTCGCGGTCCGGGACCTCTTTCTGCGCGCGACGGGATGGCCCCTCGCCTCGCGCTTCCTCAGGAATCAGTTCGCGCTCGGCGGCGGCGTCAAGATCTGACCCGGCTTTCGACGTCCCGAATCGATTGAACTGGCTCCGCGCGTCACTCTGAACTCTTGCGCGATTGCAGAAAGGCGACCAGCGCGTTCAGCTCGTCGGGTGCCAGGTTGTTGCCGTACGCGGGCATATTGTAGCCCCCGTTGAGAATACGAATCGTCATCTGCTCCGGCGTGAGGCGATCTCCAACGCTGGTGAGATCAGGGCCGCGCTCGCCCCCGTAACCGGCAATCCTGTGGCAGTACTGGCAGCCCTTGTCCTGGAAGAGCTGCGCGCCCTGAGCCACCGCGCCGCTTGTGGCACCGACGACCTGCTGGGGCAAGGGCGGTGCTTGAAAGTTGGGCGACCACGGGGCTCTCTCGCCGGCGATCCAGAGCGTGCCCACCATCAGCACGGCAATGAGGACCACGCCGACGGACCACGGGCGGCGCCAGGGGCTCCGTTCGCCCTTGTTCGCGATGAAGGGGAGCAGAATCATGAGAAGCCCGAAAATCAGGGGGCCGAGGACAATGACATAGTCCTCGAGTCCGTGGGGAAGCAACGCGAGGACCGCGAAAAACCAGAGGAAATACCAGTCGGGCCGCGGGTAGGCCTCAATAATGGTGGGATCGGGCGGCTTGCCCAGCTGGGGCGGGCCGAAAATCCAGGCCAGCAGGACAACGGCTGCGATCATTCCAATGCCGAAAACGACGTCGCGCCAGGCCACATCCGGCCAGAAGGGGAGTCCACGGGTCTCGAGCAACTCGTGATACCAGGCCCGGTAGGTTCTTGGGTCAACGACGTCCCCCAGCTGCGGGGGTTCGGAGATGCCATTGTACAGGACCAGGTAGAGATGCACCACGACGAAAGCGAAGATCAGCGCCGGGATGAAAAAGACGTGAAAAGCAAAGAATCGGCTGAGCGTTGCGCCGCCGACCACGTCGCCCGCAAGGATGAAGTGCGCCAGTGCGGAGCCGACGAGCGGCACGCGGCCCGCCTGCTCGGCGCCAACGACCACCGACCAGACCGCGTTTTGATCCCAACGAAGCAGTTGCCCCGTAAATCCCATCCCGAGCGTGAAAAGCAGCAGGCCGGCGCCCGTCAACCAGTTGACTTCGCGAGGGAACTTGTACGCGCCCATCAGAAAGACCCGAATCATGTGGATGCCGATGAACAGCACCATCGCCGAGGCGCCGAAAAAGTGCGTACCCCGCAGGATGCGCCCCAGCACCGCTTCCTGAGTAATAAACTGGAGGCTCTGGTAGGCGTGCGCCGTCGACGGGACGTACGCGGCGGCCAGCGCAATCCCCGTCACAACCTGCACGATGAATGCGAACAGCGTCGCACTGCCGAAGACATACCACCAACCGGTCCCGGGTGGAACGGGATGGCGGGCGATCGGCCCCACGATCGTGGAGGTGCCGGTGCGGTCGTCAAACCATTGCCAGGCGCGTTTCAGAATCCACATGCCCTTCATCCCTCTGGAATCATTCCTCCGATCCAGGCCGCATCCGCTCTCGATCAACAGGCTTCGGCTCATGTTTGGGGATGGATCTCTGGGAATCCCGTCGAACAAGAGTGAACGGGCCTGCCCCCTATAGAATCGGGATGGGGTTCGTGCGGATTTCCACCTGCCCATTCTGCAGCCGTACAGGGTACTGAACCAACGGTCTCGGCGGTGGTCCGGCGGCCACCGCCCCGTCCCGGTAATACACGCCACCGTGGCACGGGCACATGAACAGGTTCGCGTCTGGCAGCCATCGCACCGGACAGCCCAGGTGAGTGCAGTTGACCGAGAAGACGACAAAACTATTCTCGCTCTCCCGGCGAAGCCACGCGGCGGTCTGGGCGGTGACGCCGGCCCACGGCAGCGGCGAGGCATCCGTAAACTTGACCAGGACGGTCTCGCCGACCCGGAACCCGTCGATCGCGCCCACCGCGCGCCACGTCTCGGGGACCTTCCGCAAAAGCGGTGTCAGGAGCACTCCGACAATTGGAACAGCGACGATTGCGGCACCGAGACCCGTCAGCGCAAGGCTCAACCGCGTGAGAAACTGCCGGCGGTCGAGGGGGAGGGCTTGCTCATCCGCAGGGGGCGTGGTGTGCGGGGGATCACCGTTCATGGCGGAGCGCTCCAATCCACCCGGCGAGGGCCAGGCCAACCAGGAGCAGACCGGCACCAGAGAGGATGAAAGTCGTGATGGTGCCCCAGAGCAAAAAGACGAGGCCAAGGGCCATGACCGCCGGCCAGTAGGTCGGCTCGGGTACTGTCTCGGGCTGGGGGGTATGCCACCCGGGCCGCGGCGTGGGAGCCGCGATTGAGCCATCATGTCCGGGAGTCGCTGGCGCACGGACCACTTCTCGTTCCATCCCTCCCTCTCCTGGTCGACTCGCTTGCGCCGACCGTTCTGCGCCGGTCGGCGCCGCGAGGGGCGATGGCCGTGAGCGCATCAAGGCCCGTACTGTGGCCGCGACACCGAGTGCCGCTGCGGCCGCACTGGCGAGAGCCACTTTGAGCGAGAATCGTTTACGAGACATGTGGTCTCCTCCGATGGGGAGCAATCGTCGCCCCGGCTGTGTCCGGGTCGACCGGAGTCGCCTCCCCATACTCTTCATCCGTCTCAGGCGAACCGAACCAGCGTGCAAGCACTCCCAGGAGCGCGGCGAGGTAGACCAGGCCGCCCGGCACCCACATCAACAGCCCGGCGAGCTGTTGGTCGGCTTTTGGAGAGAGGCCCCAGCTGTCACGGAGGAGCGGCAGGATCCCGAGGGTATCCTCGGGCGATAGATAAGCCGGGTAGAGGCCGAGGGGCGAGTAGGCCAGGAGAATACCCAGGAGCGTATTCGCCATGGCGGCGGGAACGATGTAGAGCAGCGTCGCGAGGGGCGCCAATCGCCGCCCCGGGAGTGGCATGAGGACGGGCCACCAGAAGATGGTGGCCGACACCAGGAAGCACAGATGCTCGGCGATGTGGATCGCCTCGCTGTTGAGTGCGGCGTTGTAGAGAGCCGGCGCGTGCCACACCCAGATCGCAACGATCCCGACCAACCAGGCCACGAGTGGCTGCCCAAGCACCCGCTCGGCCCTACCGGCGAGTGGCCACTGCAAGGCCCGCTCAGCCAGCGACGGCGGGATGCCGAGCAGGAGCAGTGGCGGCACGATCAGGACGAGCAGGAGGTGCTGCACCATATGGGCGCTGAACAGGTAGGTATCCCCCAGCGTATCGAGCGGCGACACCAGGGCCAACAGCAACACGAGGAGCCCCCCCGCGAACCACAGTGCCGCTTTGGTGGGACGGAACCGGAGGGCCGCCAGATACCCCACGAGGAGGGCCACGCATCCGACCACGATCGACGGCTCCCACTCCCACGCTGATGTGAAGATTTGCCACGTTGTCATAGGAATGTCCAGAGATAGACGACGGAGAAGATGACGATCCACACGACGTCGACGAAGTGCCAGTACAGAGCCACCGTCTCGACGGCCGCCGAGTGTGACTCTTGGAACTCCCCGCTCACGGCAAAGCCGAGCAGGATCGCCAGTGCCACGAGCCCGATCAACACGTGGAACCCGTGGAACCCGGTCAGGGTGAAGAAGGTGGTGCCGAACAGGTTGCGGCTCATGGTGATATTCTCGGCAAATAGGTGGGCGTACTCGCTGGCCTGTCCAAGCAGGAACACCGCACCGAACACCACCGTGACGAGCAGCCAGACCCACAGCCGCCTCTGCTCTCCCTGTTTGAGGCTGCGCTCCGCCAGCCAGACCGTGGGGCTGCTGCTCAAAAGAAAGACGGTGAAGATCGCCGTCCTGCCGATATCCAGGCTGCTGGCGGCTGTGGGGCCGGTGACTGAGCCCCGGAAGTAGATGTACGCCAGGATAAGCAAGATGAAAAAGACTGCCTCCGACGCGATAAAGAGCAGCATCCCCAACTTGTTCTTCTCGATCATCGGGCCGTTCTCCTTGCTCACTCCCCGGTGCGTTTCCAGTCGGCATTCTCGGGATGAGCCAGATCCCACAGTGGTCGCCGGCTCCGAATCGGCGGGACTTGATCGAAGTTGTGGACCGGCGGTGGCGACGTGGTCGCCCACTCCAGCGTCCAGGCATCCCAGGGGTTGTCGCCGGCGGGCTTGCCAAAGGAGAGGCTGACGATCACGTTCCAGATGAAGACAAGCACCGAGAAGCCGAGGACGAAGGCGCCGATCGTCGAGATGGCGTTCAGCCCGCCCCAGTAGGGGAGATCGGGATAGGTGTAGACCCGCCGCGGCATGCCGATGAGCCCGAGAATGTGTTGCACAAAGAAGGTGAGGTTGAAGCCGATCAGCGTGAGCCAGAAGTGCGCCTGGCCCCACCACTCCGACAGGAGGCGCCCCGTCATCTTGGGGAACCAGTAGTAGATGCCGGCGAAGACGGCGAACATGGTCCCGCCAAAGAGCACGTAGTGGAAATGTGCCACCACGTAGTAGGTGTCCGTCGTCTGCCAATCCGCCGGGACGACTGCGAAGGTTACGCCGCTCACCCCGCCGATGGTGAACAAGACGAGAAAGGCGATGGCGAAGAGCATCGAGGTGGTGAAGTGAATCCGGCCGCCCCACATCGTCGCGGTCCAGTTGAAGATCTTGATACCGGTCGGAATCGCGATGAGCATGCTGGCCGCGCCAAAGGCGATGTCGAACGGGTGGCCCAGGCCCACCGCGAACATGTGGTGCGCATAGACTGCGAGACTGAGGAAGGCGATGGCCACCGACGACCCGGCGACGAACTCATACCCAAAGATCGGTTTGCGCGAGAAGACCGGAATGACCTCCGAAATCATGCCCCAGGCGGGCAAGACCATAATGTAGACCTCGGGATGCCCAAAGGCCCAGAAGTAGTGTTGCCACAGGATCGCCGATCCACCCGTGGATGGTGTAAAAAAGTGCGCGTTGAGTTGGCGGTCGAAGAAGAGCATCACGAGCGCGGCGTTAAGCGCCGGAAGCGCGAACAGGATGATAAACGCGTTGACGAATGTCATCCACACGAAGAGCGGGAGCCGGCGCATGCTCATCCCCGGCGCGCGGAGCGTCAGGGTTGTCACCGCAAAATTGATGCCGGCGGCTACCGTACCGATGCCGGCCGCCAGCAATCCGAGGATCCAGTAGTCCAGCCCGCTACGCGTCGAGAAGGCCTTCTCACTGAGCGGAGGGTAGCTGAACCAGCCAGCATCGGGCGCCTGGCCGGCGATGAAGCTGAAGTAGAGCAGCAGGCCACCGAAGACCAGCAGCCAGAAACTCAGCGCATTCAACCGCGGAAAGGCCATGTCGCGGGCACCGATCATCAGCGGCACGAAGTAGGTCCCGAAGCCGATCAGCATCGGCATGACCACCAGAAAAATCATCGTCGTGCCGTGCATTGTGAAAATCTGGTTGTAGGCCTGCGGTGAGAGAAAAGCAAGGTTGGGTTGTGCGAGTTGAACCCGTAAGAGCAGCGACTCGACGCCGCCCACGAGAAAGAAGAAGAACGCGGTCACGATATACATGATGCCGATCTGTTTGTGATCGACCGAGGCGACCCAACTGAGCAGCCCTTCACTCGCACCGAGTGCCGGCAGGGGGCTCGTAGGCTCTGGAACCAGCGGGATCTCGCTCATTTCAAGGTCTCCAGGTAGGCGGTGAGGGCTCGCACCTCAGCGTCCGTCAATCGCATGTCGGGCATGTGATTCCCGGGCTTCACGGCCTGGGGATCTTTGAGCCATCTGGCCATGTTGGCTTCCGTGTTCTCCAGGACCCCCGCCCCGAGGGTCTCGCGGCTCGCCACGTGGGTCAGATCGGGCCCGACCCGGGCCTCCGCCTGGGTGCCGGCGATGGCGTGACAATTGACGCACGTCTTGTCCTGGAAGAGTTGTGCGCCGCGGGCCGTTTCCCCGCCGGCCGGGGCAGCCGGGACCTGTTGCTGCTGCGCGAGCCAGGCATCGAATTCGCCCTGTGGCTGGGCCATGACCCGCAGGCGCATCCAGGCATGCTGGACACCGCAGTATTCCGAGCAAGCGCCCAGGTAGGTGCCGGGGCGGTCGACCTCGATCCAGAGCAGGACCGGGTGACCTGGCGTGGCATCCATTTTGCGGCCCACCTGCGGAACCCAGAAGTCGTGGATCACATCGTCCGACTCGAGACGCATCAGCAACCGTTTTCCGACCGGGATGTGGATCTCGTTCGCAGTCACAACCTCCGCTTGCGGATACCGCACCGTCCACCACCACTGTTGGGCGACCACCACGAGGTCGGGTTGTGACTGTTGGGCTGGCGGGTCGGCCCCGAGCCCCGACGCTGGCTGAACCGGTGGATCGGCGATGCGCATGGTGTTGATCGTCAGGGCCAACAGCCACGCCAGCACCAGCGCGGGCGCGAGCGTCCATCCAATCTCCAACTGCCTGTGCCCGAAGACTTGCCGGGGCTCACCCTGGCCCGGCCGGCTCCGGTAGCGGAAGGACGCGTAGAGAACCAGGCCCAGGATCAACAGCGTGATCGCGGTTCCAATGACCAGGGTCAAGATGAAAAGGTTCGAGATGGCTTGCGCCTGAGGCGAACTTGGGTTGAACGGTGAACTGATTGGCATTCCATCCCCTGCACCTGTGGCACGACGTCACGAGATTCCGCTTTCCGCGGCAGAGAGCCGTGACTCGGCTATCCTCTTGGCTGTTCTTCATGAAGGTAGAGCAGGTGATACGCCGCTCACGGGCTGGGCGCAGGTTTGGGAGGACGTGGGGAGGGCAGGACCTGCTGGGCTGCAGCTCGGCGTAGGGCGGACATCGTCTCGAGAAGCACCCTTGTCTGGTTTTGAGGAGCTGCGTGGGCCCTCTGAAGAGGACGGTTAGAACCCTGGCGTCTTGGAGGAACCGCCCGAATCTCAGAGCAAACGGAGAGAATGGGGTTAGAATAGGCAAAGGCGGAACTGCTGTCAACCACCGGCTGCTGGTTTACGCTTATCGTGGAAGAAAGCGGTAGAGTCACTTCGTCACGGCCGACTCCCCGGTGGTCTCACCGGAAGTGGCACACACTCCGACGCGAACCGTTCCCACGCTCGGGCCGACGCGAGCACGATGAGTTCGTCGCCGGCCTGGAGGACCGTGTTGGGAGGCTATACCCTCCCATCAAGATACAATCCGCCTGGCTTTCCGTCGCGGCGTGGATAATCTCGGCCACCGGTTCGCCCCTGCGCGCCAACAACCGATAGTGCGGCCGGTCGTCTTGCGCCAGCTTCTCTTGGACCTCTTGCAGCCGTTTGTGAGCCGCACGGTCGTCGGGTTGCTTTATTGCGGGCACCGTGACATCGGTAGACAGCGCGTGCTGGAGCCGGAGGGTCCACGCCAACGCGGGCCGGGACCGCTCGCTCCCGTCGTAGGCCAGCAAGAGGCGCCGCAGTTCGCGCTCTTCGTCGCCGCCCGCAATGAACGGGCACGGCGCGTGATGGGCGATGGCCCGGAAGTGCCGGCCGAGATAGTGCGGATCATCCGCATGCCCGAGTCCTCGACGACCGAGTCCCAACAAAAGCGCCGGCTCCGCTTCCTGGAGTACCAACTCGGGGACACCTCCGAGGAGGAGTTCATTTGTAACGGGGACATGGGCCGTCTGGCATCGATCCTCGAGCCAGGCCAGGACTTCTTCTCCGTGGAGCTGAAATGCAGTGATAGCTTCTGTGGGCGACATTGGCGGCTGGGTAGTCCCCAGCTCGAGCTGATAACTGGCGTACGGGTCCAGGAGGAGAGGCTCATCGACGATATGCAGCCCGCGAATTGTCAGATGCTGGGCCTGCGCGACTTGGATCGCCACGTTCGCAGCTGCCCTGGCAGGCCGGGAACCATCCAGGGCCACGAGAATGGTGTCGTTTGTCGATGTTTCTTCCAACATGACGTCTTCCTCTTCGCTGCGCACCGCCATGGGCCCGGGTGCGGCATCGACTTCAGAGCGAGCAGCACCACATGGCCTCAGGCGGGACGTTGAGGTCGCCGGCACCCGGCATCATTGCGTTTTGGGAAACCCACGCGTTTGCAACCCGTGCGTCCATTGGGAATTCGGACAACCCAGAACGAGGTGTATCATCCCGGCGCCGGGACCCAAGGCGGCAATCAACAGGAGGCCAATCAAGAGGATCGGGATTCAACTGTCTCGCGCGTCCTTCTCCCGGACTGTCGGAGCCCGGCACGCAATTCGTCATGAGCAACGACTATCGGCGATCTGAGAACTTCTTTGTCCTGATCGCTTTAGATGGCGTCTCTTGACGACGAGACGGTGGCGGGAGGCTTGCTTGCTCATGGCGCAATCCCTCCTCCGCCTCGGCCTCGAAAATGCGTACTTCGGGCGGGACGGGATCGCCAAACTCCGGTGGCAATTGCTCAAATGGCGCTCCAAACAGCCAGCGCAAGAAACGTTGGACCAGCCGTCGCGACTTAAGAGCATGCGGCATGCTACACCTCCATCTGCAATTCCGGGTGGCTCCCGAGGATGCGGATCGATGCCGACCCGTCAACAGTTTCTTCCTTCACCAGATGCTGCAACTGCCCACAGGCGCTTATCTGCATCAATGGATGGCCGGCCGCCTTGCGATCTCGCACGATACCCCAGATCACGATGCAAAGCAGAAGCCCCACCAGGAGACCCGACCACAGCGGCAACTTGCCCTTTGCCGGCATAGCCCACTCTCGGCTCGCGGTGGCAGACGTCTGGGTTACCCTGAGCATAAACAGAAAAGGAAGGCGTTGTCTCTAAGAGAACTGGAAGAGAACCCTAAGATACCCTTAAGGCGCTCCCCACGACGAGGCACCGGGCGGGCGCGGGGAGGACGGAGCGAGAGGTGAAGAGGTGATCGCAAGTCGCGAGGCCGGAAGTTCGTCCGAGAGCGTGCGATGGCGCACGAAAATTCCTGGCTTCAATGTGACTTCAGTTTAGCTCAATCGAGGAAGCCGCATATTTCAGTCGTCGGCCGGTCCCATCAAGGCAACGGAGGGACACTATTGGAATGGAAACCGAGCAACGGCGAAAAGTACACCAAAGCGAAGTCCGCGCTTATGGAGTTGGTCGCGATCAACTCCACCCATGCCCTGGCGGCTGGCCTGCTTTTTTGTTGCATCACGCGGTCAGGGGGTCTTCGCTCTCGCTCACTCGGTCGCTTCGTCCAGAATGGCTCGCCTTCGTATGACAGTGCAACACTCCGTGAACGATGCGCGAGGGCGCTCGGCACGACCAACGCGCTCCTCCGTTGGTACGGCAAGCGGTCGGCGCTGCCTGCGGTGATCGTCTCGGCGCCACGCCTATGCTCAACATTGCAGGATCACTCTACCTCGTTCTCGCGGGCAACGCCTTGATCACCGAGTGCGCGCTGTCACACCCGCCGGGCGCCCCGAGTGGGCGATGCCACCCCGCTGATTGCTCCCTCATCGCTTATGCCTTTACCTAAGCCCGAGAGCGGTGAAGACCTCCCTGACGTGGTCGAGGTGCCGTTTCATCGCCGCCTTGGTACCTTCGACGTCCTGCGCTCGGACGCGCTCGAGTATGTCCGCGTGGAGGCCGATCGCAATACTGTGCTCGTTGTGATACCGCCACATCTCCGCCGCGCTTTCTAAGATCTGGGCAACAACCAGTTGGATCAACACCGCAAGCACCGGATTGCCGGTGGCGCGCGCTAATTCCCAGTGAAACTCAGTGTCCGCTTTGTTGAACTCGTGCGGCGAGCCGGCATAACTTTTCATATCTTCAAGCAAATCGCTGAGCGTCTGTAGATTCTCGTCGGTACGACGGGTCGCCGCCAGCCCGGCAATCGGAACCTCGAGCAATTCGCGCGCAGCCAGGACGTCGGCGTTGGTCCCACGCTCTACTTGCAGCATCAGTGTAATCGACTCGGCGAGGTGATCGGCTGTCGGTGTGGTCACAAACGTGCCCCGTCCGAGCAGAACCTCGACCAAGCCCTTTTCTGCCAGGGATCGAATCGCCTCGCGGACAGCCGTGCGGCTGACTCCATATTCCTCTGCCAGTTGCCGCTCCGAAGGTAACTGGTCGCCTGGCTTCAACTTACCCGAAACGATCATCTCCTGGATTCGATCGACAATATCATGGAAGAGACGATCCTTGAGCCGTGCGGATCGAGACACTGCGGGCACATCCACCTCCAAATGATTACCTGTGGTGCAAACAGAGGAATGATATTGGCGACGCGGAGTGCGCATGCTCACCCCACGAAACAGACATTGCTTGTACTGAAAGACGGTCCAGATCTATCTTGGGCAAATCTCAGGAACCCATCAATGGGACCTTCGCGAATCGTCGTGAAAATGTGGCAGCCGAACGGGATACGGCGCGATATTCACTGCCATTGCATTTCGTGTTCATTCGGTTCATCATCCTGACACGCTCTGCCACGCCAGTCAAGACCCCAGGGCTTCTCAAAAGTCAGGTTTCGAGAGCAAGAGAGCCAGGGCAGGCGTGGGGTTGGTCACTAAGGCGCGCATTTTGCTGAGAGGGAGCCTTGCCCTGCCGGTCCAGGAGGGTGAGGATGGCGGTATTCAAGCTCTCGAAAACCTGGGCCGTGGGCCTGGCGCGTCCCTGACAGGCGTCTTCTTGCATGGTGACATCCCGGCGCCAGTGGATGCGGTTTTGAATGAACCCGTCCTGGCGGGTGAGCGCGGGGAACCGGGCGGCCCCGGCCTCGGCGGGCGGCAAACTGGTAAGGCCGGAGACGACCTCGTGGCTGGTGGTCTCGTGGCGCCTGACAGTGCATTGCCCTTGGCAGCTGCGGGCTCAGCCCGCAGTTGCGGTTGGTTGATTGTGGCGATCGCGAGCGAATCACCGCCGTGATCGCGGACCGGCTGGCACCACGCGCGCTGGGGATGGAGGCGTCGCCGCGGAGCAGACAACCGCCCAGCCCTTGGCCCGCGATCACCGGCTAGGCGATGTGGCCTTCATCCAGCTGGCGCGGGACGGCCAGGTGAGCCAGGGGCCCCATAGGGCGGCATGCTTGACTCGCATGCGCCGCTTGTCAATCCAACCGACGCTTTGGCCCGCGATCCGCAAGGCAGTCGCTGCCCGATTTTGGATCTTCTTGATCCGACTGCGCAACAGCTTCCCGCCGATACGTCATGCTGAGGGGCGAGGCCCAACCACGAGGTGAATTGCCTGACCGCCGGCCAGGGGCTGATATCGAGGCCAATTTCCGACATGCCGGTCTGTGCAATCAAGACGTCAATCCGATCAATGGCAGTCAAATCAACGACTATCATGTGATCCCGCTGCGTGCGGAGGTCAAAGCTGGGAAAATTTTCGCTTCGTGGCTGGCAGTGGGGCGGCTTGAGAGGCGACTGCGTGGGATGAGCCTGGGATTCGAAGCCAGCAGGGAGCTGCTCGGCGCGTTCATCATAGACAACGGCCTTCTGGACGCCGATATCGTACAACTCTAGCTCCTATTGCAGGATAAAGGGACGCTCGGACGCGAAATGTCATTCGAATCTATTGGCAATCCATCCATCCATCCATCCATCCATCCATCCATCCATCCATCCATCTGCCTTGCGCCCTGCGACATGCCTGGCTTGTCCGGCGTTGATCAGATGCACATCGATACCGCGCGCTTCCAGAATCTGAGAGGGGAATCCAGGAGGTGCCGGTCGATTCCATCACCCCCGTTTCCATCCTATAGGCAGCCACCCAAGCAGCCGCGACGTGCAGGTCGGCGGTGAAGGTGTCAAACACCCGCACCGATTCTATGCCCCGTTCTGCGGGCACCGCGACCTGGATTTCGGCGGCCCCACCTCGAGGCCGACCGCATTGCGATTGAGTTGCTCCAGGCGCTCCACTGTGGCGAGCTTGCGACCCGCCGTGCCCTGGCGCCCCGTAGCCCGTCGAGAGTGCTTGAATCGTTCGTTCATTGCTTGACCTCCTTGCGTGAACGACGATGGGCCGCCATTCAGACCCGATTCGGTCAGGCTTTCCGGAGTCTCCGAAAAGGGATCTCGCATGAGGACCACTAATGTCCAAGCCACCACGAATCAGAACCACACTTTTGAACGGGCTGACCGCGCACCAAGGGTCGCCTCGGTCTTAACTGTCTGAACGACTACTGGTAGCAACCTGGCCCGTCACGCCCGCTTCTGCCGTACGCAGGAAGCCTTGCCCTCCTGGAGTTACTTTTGAGACGCCTTGCAAGACCTCTTGACAACCGGTCGTCAATTAGGTTAAGATGGACTGGTATAACCGGTCAGACTGGTATACCAGTCTATCGTAAGTATACAAGCATTCGAACTGTGGTGCAATACCGCCAGACAACCCCAAAGCCCTCAAGTCGAGAATATCCAGTAGCGGCTCAGACAATCGAGAGAGAGCAACAGCCCTTCTATATTCCATCTCGCGCCTCCGCACATTCTTCCAGAGTTGTCCTTGATAGCTGATTCAGCTAGATACCCGCAATAGGCTCCGACGCACCAGTCCATTGACTGTTTTCTGCCCAACGAAAGGGAAGGAGAGGAGACACCATGAAACGAGGATTCCTACTATTGTGGCTCGCTGTCGGGACCATGCTGGTCGCCGCGTGCGCAGCGCAGGGCCGGCCTGCGACGAGTGGCAACGCGCCGATCAAGATCGGCGTCGTGATGGATCAGACCGGGTCGGCATCGTACTACAGCAAGGAATCGGAGAAGGGCGTCAGGCTTGCCGTCGAACGGATCAACGGCGCCGGAGGTGTGGATGGGCGCATGCTGGAGATGGTCGTCGAGGACGATCAGAACAACCCCGCGCAGTCCGCGCAAAAAGTCCGCAAGCTCGCCAGTGATAAGGATATCGTCGCCGTCCTCAGCGTGAGTGGTTCGGCCAGTGCTCTGCAAAACCAGGTTGCGGCTCAGGAAGAAAAACTCCCCGAGATCGCCCCCACCAACATTGCCAATTCCCTCACGCAGGAATTCCGCAGTTACTTCTTCCGTCTTGGCGCCTCTGACGCCCATTACGTCGACGTCATCATGAGCACCGCTGCCGACCAATTCAAGAAGGTTGCCATCATCGGCGATAACACGCAGACTGGCCTGGCAACGCGTGATTCCTGGGCGCAGAGCCTGCGGGAGAGGGGTGTCGAGGTCGTCACCGTGGAGCAGATCGACACTGGCGCGACCGACGCTACGGCGCAGGTCCTTAACATGAAGAATGCGGGTGCCGAGCTGGTCCTGCTCACCGGTCAGGGTGCCCCCGAACTCGCGCTGATTACCCGCACAATTCGCCAGCAGAATTGGGATGTAGCCATTATGGGTGGCCTGACGATCGGCGGCGCGCCCGCCTTCCTCGATCTCGCAAAGGAAGCTGCTAACGGTATTCTCTTCACCGATCTCGTTGACGACGATAAAGCGGCGCTGCAGGAGTTCAAGAAGAACTTCAAAGCCAAATATGGCGAGGATCAGACTGTCACGGCGAACGCCACCCTCAGCTACGACGCCGTCTATCTCCTCGCCGATGCAATCGAGGCGGGCGGGGCTACGCGAGAGGGCATTCGTGGCGCGCTCGAGAAGATAACTGGCTGGGACAAGGGTGTCTCTGGTCGCGCCGACTCGACTGCTGACTTCGGCTCCAATGATCACCAGGGGTATGACTCCTCGGCCGTCGTGATTCGGACTTTCAAGGATCAGCAACCGGCAAAGTACAAGTAGATCATGGGAATACACTCTACGGTGGGATGCGCTCTGCGGGCATCCCACTGTAGAGACCTCTTGTGAAATTCGTGGGCACGTAGAGGAGAGGAATTACCGTGCTTCTCCCCCCCCAACTCATCATCGCCGGTCTACAGTCTGGGATGGTATACGCCATCATCGGGCTTGGCTACGCCACCGTACTCAATTCGACCGGCATCCTCAACTTCGCACAGGGCGATTTCTTGATGATCGGAGCGCTGACCATCGCGGTCGCCTATACGGCGCTCCATCTTCCGTACGGGATGGCTGTCCTGGCGGCGCTTGCAGCCGTGGGAGTCGTCGGCTATCTGTCGCAGTATCTGCTCATCCGTCCTTTGCGTCGCAAGCAGGCGTCCGTCTTCAGCATGACCATGGTGATGGTCGCTGCAATGATTGTGCTGGAGCAGGGCGCGGGCGTGGTCTTCGGCAAGCAGGAACTGCCGGTTGATAGTCCCCTCCCCGAGACACCGATTGCCCTCGGCGCGTCGGTCAATTTACTGCCCCACACGATCTATCTCGTCACTGGATCTCTTGCCGTCTTTGGGCTGCTCTATCTCTTCTACCACCACACCAACTTCGGCAAGCAAATGTACGCGGTGGGTGTGGACATAAACGCCGCCCGCGCGATAGGCATCGACGTGCAACGAGCGAATGCACTTGCCTTTACCCTCGGTGGTCTTGTCGCCGCTGCCGGTGGCGTCCTCTTCGCGCCGTTGGTCGGCGCCCACTGGCTGATGGGACTCCCGCTGACCCTGAAAGGCTTTGTCGCCATGGTGGTGGGAAGTCCCTCCCGTCTTGAGGGCCCCCTCATCGGTGGGCTTGTGCTCGGCATTGCCGAGGTGATCGCCTTTCGTTATATCTCGACCGCTTATGGGAGCGCGCTCGCGCTCGTCGTCTTGCTGGTTGTCCTGGTAGTGCGCCCTGCCGGTCTGCTGGACAAATAGGAGGAACGGAATGGTCCTTGCACGGGCACGCCGTCGTCTCCTGGCGCTCGTCGTCGTCGGCATTCTTGCCCTGCCGTTGTTGGTCGGCAATAGCTTTCACCGTAACCTGCTGGATATCATCGCCATCATGGCCATTCTGAGCATGAGTTACAACATCATCCTCGGGATGGCGGGGCAGATCAGCCTCAGCCATAGTGCTTTCTACGCCATCGGCGCCTATACCATGGCGATTGCTGTGGTGCGTTGGGGGTTTCCGCAGGCGGTGGCAATCCCGATGAGCCTCGTCTTCTCGGCGCTGGCGGCCTTGGTTGTCGGCATCCCAACCTTGCGCTTGAAGAGTTTTTACCTCGCAGTGGCGACATTGGCGCTCACAGTGGTGACAGGCGTCATTCTCTTCCAGTGGCGCTCCCTGACAGGCGGTGTCGAAGGGATTGGCGGCTTTGGACGCCTGCAACTCTTCGGGTGGGAGCCGAGCCCTGTCGCCTATTCCTACATTATCGTCATCGCCGCGCTTGGTATCTATTGGGTCCTTCAAAATATCCTGCACTCGCCCTTCGGTCGTGCGACGATTGCCGTCCGCGATCACGAGGGGGCAGCTGTTGCATTGGGAATACCCGCGGCTCGCCAGAAGGTCGTCGCCCTGGTCATCTCAGCCGTGCTCGCGGGGTTCGCGGGGAACCTGTACGCCTTCCGCGAGCAGTATCTGAATCCGGTCTCCTTCGAACTTCAACTGGCCTTTCTGCTCCTCGTTATGGCTGTGATTGGGGGACTGGGCAGCAATGCCGGCGCAGCATTGGGCGCGGCGGTGGTCATCCTCCTGCCGGAACTCCTTTCCGGCCTGGGATCGGAAGTATACTTTCTGGTCTATGGGGTGATGACCATCCTGATCATCCTATATCTGCCGGCCGGTCTGGTCGGTATCCCTCGCTTGGTGACGCAACAATTCCGCACACGCTTGCGAAGGCAGCCGTCATCGGAGAGCGGCAACCGCCCGGCGGCTATCGCAAGTGTGGAACCGCAGTTGACTGAACGCGGAGACACAGGTGTCGCACCTACGAACGGGCGCAGTGAGATTCTCCGTGTGGAGCATGTCACCAGGCGCTTTGGCGGTATCACCGCGGTCAGCGACACCACCTTCTCTGTCGCCTCCGGGACCATCACTGCCCTGATCGGTCCGAATGGGGCGGGGAAGTCCACCCTCTTCCACATAATCAGTGGAGCGCTCAAGCGAGACACTGGCAAGATTGTCTTCGACGACGAAGACATCACCGGGCTCTCGCCCCACCTCGTCGCGCAGCGAGGCCTTATTCGAACGTACCAGACCGTCTCGCTCTTTCCTGAGATGACTGTCTACGACAATCTGCTCACGGGGTATCATCGCCGGCACGGCGCCGGACTGCTCTCGTCGGCCTTCCGCCTGCCCCGCTTCCACAATGCGGAGGCCAAAGCCCGTCAGATGGCGGATGAGATGCTTGCCGCCTTTGGGTTGGAACCGTGGCGCGATGTCCCGGCGGCCAGCCTCCCCTTCGGGCTCCAACGGGCGGTCGAAACGGCACGCGCGATGGCGGCGGCACCGAAGCTCTTGCTATTGGATGAACCGGCGGCCGGTTTGAACGATCAGGAAATTCACGGTCTGAAAGTCGCGCTGCGCGGTTTGCGCGAGCGGGGTGTCACCATCCTGCTGATTGAACACAACCTGCCGCTTGTCACCGATCTCTCCGATTGGATCGTCGTCCTCGATTTCGGGGAGGTGATCGCCGAGGGGACACCGGCAGAGGTTCAGGCGAACCCCCGCGTGATTGAGGCATATGTTGGCACTCCAGAGCACAAGGAGACTCGCCTTGCTACACGTGCGTAATCTCTCATCCGGGTACGGAAAACTCCAGGTGCTCTCTGACGTGTCGCTCGCAGTGGCAGCGCGCGAGTTCGTTGCCGTGCTTGGCCCGAACGGTGCCGGCAAAACCACGCTTCTGGAAACGATCTTCGGGCTGATTCCGCCCATGCGCGGCACGATCCACTGTGGGGATGAAGATATTACCGGGCTGGAATCCCACCAGGTGGTCCGCCGGGGGCTTGCCCTGGTTCCCCAGGGACGGAAGATCTTCGGCCCGCTTACTGTCGAACGCAACCTCGAATTGGGTGGATTGGTGGCCGGGCACGCCTTCCACCATCCGATCGCAAAGCGACAACTCGAGTTGATCTACTCCCTCTTCCCGCGCCTTGCGGAGCGCCGCGCCCAGCGCGCCGGTACCATGAGCGGTGGCGAGCAGCAAATGCTGGCGATCGGCCGAGCACTGATGTCCGACCCAACGGTTCTGCTCCTCGACGAGCCCGGGCTCGGCCTCGCGCCGCTCGTCATCCGGGCCATATTCGAGGCGATTGAGGAGTTGCGCCACCTCGGCCTGACCATCGTGCTGGTCGAGCAAAACATCAACCTGGCGTTGGCCCACGCCGAGCGCGTCTACATCCTGAATGTGGGCCGCGTGGTGCTGGAGGAAACGGCCACTCGGTTGCGGAAAGATCCTAATCTCAGTGCGCTCTACCTTGGCAACGGCCATGGAGAGTCCAAGCCTTGTGCATAGGAGAAATTGCGATGACAGACCTGGTCATTAAAGGCGGCCACGTGTTGGTCGGCGATACACTGCTCGAGACGGACGTGGTGGTCACGGATGGACGGATCGAAGCACTGCACGATGATGCCCCGCTCAATGGTAGTGCCGAGGTTATTGATGCTCGTGGGAAGTATGTTCTTCCCGGCGCCATCGATCCCCACACCCACATCCACTGGCCCTATCTCGATATCACCACCAAGGATACCTTCTTCACGGCGACCCGCGCGGCAGCCTTGGGCGGCATCACGATGATTGTCGACTGGGCCGTGCAGAAGCGCGAGGACCCGGACGCCGGGCCGGAGGGCTCACTGCTGGCGGCTTTTCGTCGTCGGCGGGCCGAGATCGATGGCCAGAGCGTCGTCGACTATGCCCTCCACAGCACCCTCACCGTGCCCGACGAGACCACCCTGGCGTCTATTCCCGGCGTCCTCGAGCAGGGCGTCTCGCTACTGAAACTCTATATGACCTACCGCAAGCGTGGCATCATGACCGATGATGGTCTCCTGTGGGATGTGCTCAACGAGGCGGCGCACCTTGATACCATCGTCGGTATCCATGCCGAGAACGCAGCCATTCACGAGCACAAGGAGCGCCAGTTCCGCGCGCGGGGACAGACGACCCCGGTCGAGTGGGGACGGCATAAAGCGCCGATCGTCGAATCCGAGGCGGTACACCGCGCCATCTATCTGGCCGAAAAGACCGGTGCCCCCATCCTGCTGCGTCACATCTCAACCGCCGACGCGCTGGAGTTCATCCGCCAGGCGCGACAGCGCGGCGCCCCCATCTTCGCGGAGACCTGCCCCCAGTATCTGGTGCTCGACGAGAGCGCCTTCGAGCGGCCGGACGGCTATTGCTTCATCTGCAGTCCCCCGATTCGTGGCGCCGCCGACCGCGAAGCAGTCTGGCGCGCCCTCGCCGATGGCACGATCGCGATCCTCGGCTCCGATCATATTGCCTTCTCTGTCGCTGACAAAGCAAGCGGGGGGGAGAATGCGCTCGCGACGCCCAGCGGGTTGCCCGGTATCGAAACGCTCTTCCCCATCGTCTTCTCCGAAGGCTTTATGAAGGGACGGATCAGCCTCTCGCGGCTGATGGCACTTATGGCGACCAACACGGCGAAACTCTATGGCTGGTACCCGCTCAAGGGTGTCCTCCTGCCTGGCAGTGATGCCGACATTGTGGTCGTCGATCCCGAAGCGCGCCGCACTCTCCGTGCCGCCGACCTGCATATGGATACCGACTATATCCCTTATGAGGGGTTGGAGGTCCAGGGTTATCCGCTCCATACCATCTCCTGTGGCCGCGTGCTGGTGAAAGATGGTGAGTTCCAGGGTGAGCCGGGATCGGGCCGGTTCGTGCCCGGACGGGTCGGGCGTTGGCGAGCCCTCGACCCACGTTGGGAGACCCGGTAAGGAGAATCAGGCTATGAAGGCTACCACACGATTTCGACGCATGTTGCGCGAGCCGGGCGTGATTGTGGCCCCCGGCGCCTACGATTGCCTTAGCGCCAAACTAATTGAGGCGGCGGGATTCAACTGCTGCTACATGACCGGCTCGGGGACAGCCGCAGCGCGCCTCGGCGCGCCCGATGTCGGCCTCACGACCCTCTCGGAAATGGTTGGCAACGCTCGCGCTATCGCCCAGTGCATCGGCATCCCGCTGATCGCGGACGCCGATACCGGGTTTGGCAATGCCATCAACGTGATCCGCACCGTGCGCGAATACGAGAACGCTGGGGTTGCAGCCATTCACATTGAGGACCAGGTGATGCCGAAGAAGTGCGGTCACTTCGCCGGCAAAGAACTGGTCAGCCGCGAAGAGTATATCGGCAAGATCCGGGCGGCCGCGGAGGCACGACGCGACCCCGACTTCGTGATCATTGCCCGCACCGATGCGATTGCCGTCGCCGGCTTGGATGAGGCCTTCGTGCGCGCCGAGGCGGCCTACGAGGCCGGCGCGGCTGTCCTCTTCATCGAGTCCCCAGAGAGTTGGGACCATGTTCGCGCAATGTGCGAGCGCTTCGCCGGGCGGGCACCCCTCCTGGCGAACGTCGGCAACAATGAGGGCAAAATGCCTCTGCTCACCGTGCCGGAGGCGGAACGGTTGGGCTACAAAATCGCGATTTTTCCCTGGGCCGTCGGTATCAATGTCGCCGCCAAAGCGATCGCCGATGCGCTGGCGGTGCTGAAAGAGACCGGCTCGACAGAAGGACTGGAAGATCGCCAATACGGCTGGCGCAACCTCACGACCTTGCTCGGTCTTCCGCAGGTCTACGACCTCGAACAACGATACGCGGTGCAGGTGTAGAAGGAGATACCACTATTGCTACCCCTTGAAGGTATCCGCATTCTGGACTTAACTCGCGTTCTCGCCGGCCCGTTCTGTTCCTGGATTTTGGGATCGCTTGGCGCCGAGGTCATCAAGATCGAACGACCGGGGCGGGGCGATCAGGCCCGCGATATCGGCCCCTTTGTCGCCGGCGAGAGTGTCTATTTCATGAGCATCAACCGTGCGAAACGCGGGATCACTCTCGACCTCAAACGGGGCCAGGAGGTCCTCAGTCGCCTGATTTCCCGCAGCGACGTGTTGTTGGAGAACTTCGCGCCGGGCGTGATGGAGCGTTTGGGTCTTTCCTATGGCGAGGTGGCGGCGCAGAACCCGCGCATTGTCTACGCTTCCATTTCCGGCTTTGGGCAGACGGGTCCGGCACGCGACAAGCGCGCCTACGACCAGATCATTCAGTCTCTCAGTGGGGTCATGGCGATCACCGGCGAGCCCGGGCATCCTCCGGTCCGCGTGGGCTTTTCGATTGGCGACCTGGCCGCCGGGCTCTTCTGTTCGACTGCCGTTCTCGCCGCCCTGCGCCAGCGCGATGTGATGGGACAGGGCCAACGGATAGACATCTCTATGCTAGATGCGGTACTGGCCCTTCTGGAGAATCCGGTCGCCCGGTACCTCGCGACCGGCGAGAGTCCCGGCGTCCTTGGCTCGCGCCATCCCACCGTGACGCCCAACCAGGCGTTTCGGGCCAGTGATGGCTGGCTCGTGCTCGCTGCCGGGAATGACGAGCAATGGGTCAAGTTCTGCCACGCCATCGACCGGCCCGATCTGGCCGAGAACCCTCGATATGCGAAGAACGCCGAACGAACCCGGCTTCGAGACGAGTTGGAGCCGATTCTGCAAGCGTCCCTTTTGGCGCGCACGCGCGCCGAGTGGGTCGAACGGTTGGAGGCAGCCGGGGTTCCTACCGCGCCGATTCACACTATCGCTGACGCCGTCAACTGGGACCAGACCCGCGCCCGCGGTATGATCCGCGAGGTCCAGCACCCTGTTGCCGGCTCCACCCGCTTCGTCGGCTTGCCCATCCAGGCGTCCGGCATGGAAGAACTTGCCAACAGTCCGGCGCCTACCCTTGGACAGGACACCGGGGCGCTGCTCGCCGAACTCGGTTTCTCTGAGGACGAGATCACCAGCATGCGCCACGATGGAGTGATATGATGAGCGATTGGCTCCTCAATCGCGAAGGCCCTATAGCCGTATTGGCGGTCAATCGCCCCAAGACCCTGAATGCCGTGACCCTGGGAATGTACGAGGAACTGATTCCGCTCCTGGACGAGGTAGAGGCTGACCCGAATGTGCGCGTCCTGGTACTGCGCGGCGCCGGTGAGCGTGCCTTTGTCGCCGGGGCGGACATCGGTGAGTTTGAAGAGGAATTTGGGACTCCCGAAAAGGCGATGGCCTACGACCGCCGGGTGGAAGCCGGAACATCGCGCCTGGCAGGGCTACACAAGCCAACCGTCGCCATGATTCATGGCTATGCGCTCGGCACCGGAGTCTTCCTCGCCGTCGCCTGCGATCTACGCATCGCCTCGAACCAGGCGCGCTTCGCTGTGCCGGTTGGACGATTCGGCATCATGCCCAGCCCGCCCGACCTCGCGCGCCTCGCCCGGGTGGTGGGCTACGCCACGGCACTGGAAATGGGCCTGACCGCGCGCACCTATACCGCTCACGAGGCTCTGGCGATGGGGCTCGTCAACCAGGTCGTTCCGGCGGAACAGTTGGAGACGGTGGCGCTGACACTTGCCGGCGGAATCGCGGAGAATGCGCCGCTGACCCTGATAGGGCTGCGGGCGATGCTCCAGGCAGTCCTTGCCTCTCCCGAGCCACCGCCGCTGGAGATCGGGGACACGTGGTACCGCCGAATCTACAGCAGCCAGGATTGCCGCGAGGGGGCGCGCGCTTTTGCCGAGAAACGACCGCCTCGGTTCCAGGGGCGTTAGCACCGCAACGAACGGAGGGGACAGTGGCGACCGACGTAGAATTTGGCCTGCTCGTTCAGGCGGTCGATCCGCCGGATCAGTTTGTCGCACTGGCCCAACGGGCCGAGGTATTAGGCTTCACCCATCTCTGGGTAGCCGATTCCTCCCTGCACGCGGGGTACGTCTACTCGTACCTGACGCTCGCTGCCGTCCACACCAAACGGATCCGGTTGGGCACGGGTATTACCCACCCCATGACGCGCCACGCCGCGCAAGCGGCAAACGCCATGGCGACTCTGGATGCCATGTCGGGCGGGCGGGCCGTGCTGGGGGTCGGCGCGGGCGACCGCCCGGTTCGCGAATTGGGTTTGCGACCGGCGCCGGTCAAGGCTGTCAAAGAGATGATCGTCGCCAACCGTCGCCTTTTCACCGGCGAGCGCCTGAGCTTCGACGGAGAATTCGTTCGCCTGGTGGATGCGCGCCTGCACTTTCCCCCCCGCAATCCTGTGCCGGTCTACGTTGCCGCCAGTGGCCCCAGGATGCTTGCGCTAGGCGGCGCCCTGGCCGATGGGCTCTTGATTCAGGTCGGCGTGTGGCCGGACTGCCTCAAGGCGGCTCTGGAGGGTGTCTCCCAGGGCGCCGCGGGTGCCGGACGCTCGCTGCAGGCGTTGGACATCTCCGCCATGACCTACGGCTCGGTTCGGGCGGATCGGCGCCAGGCAATGGACGAGGCTCGTCCCTTTGCGGCCTGGATCCCCCAAACCGTCCCGACCTACTGTGCGATTGCCGGTATCAGTCCGGAAGACGTAGAGGCCGTCAAGCGGGTCTATCAGGGCGGCGAATTGCATGAGGCGGTCGAGGCGGCGCGGGCGGCGACCGACGAGATGATTGAAAAGTTCACTCTCTCCGGTACGCCCGCGGAGGTCCGGCAGAAGGTCGAGGGGATCCTCTCCACCGGCATTCGCCACATCACCTATTTCCCGATGGGCTCCAACCGGCTCGGTGGTATCGAGCGCTTCGCCCAGGGCGTTATGGCTCATTACCTTTCGTAATTGCACTCGGCGAGAGAGCCAAATTCGCAAGTGGTGCCGGGCGCCGCGCAGGAACAGAGGGCAGGAATATCACGAATGAAACCGAGAACCATGTACGAGAAAATCTGGGACGCGCATGTCGTCCACGAAGAGCCAGGCCAACCCACTCTGCTTTACGTGGATCTGCACCTCCTCCACGAGGTGAGCACGCCCCAGGCATTCGAAGGACTGCGCCAGCGTGGGCGCCCGGTGCGGCGGCCCGAGCTGACGCTGGCGACCATGGACCACAATGTTCCGACCGAGAATCGCGATCGCATCGGCGATGACCCGGTTGCCGCCCGCCAGATGGCGGCCCTGCGCCAGAACTGCAAAGACTTCGGCATCACCCTCCTCGATCTTCACAGTCCTTACCAGGGCATCGTGCACATCATCGGCCCTGAACTGGGCCTGACACTGCCCGGCATGGTCATTGTCTGCGGCGACAGCCATACCTCGACCCACGCCGCCTTTGGAAGTTTGGCCTTTGGCATCGGCACCTCTGAATCGGAGCACGTCCTGGCGACGCAATGTGTCCTCCAACGCAAAGCCAGGACGATGCAGATTGTCGGCGAGGGGACCTTGCCGCCCTGGCTCACCGCGAAAGACGTCGCTCTGGCGGTCATCCGCAAAATTGGAACGGGCGGCGCGACCGGACACGTCATTGAGTATCGTGGTTCTCTCTTCCGCTCCCTCACGATGGAAGAGCGTATGACCGTCTGTAATATGTCCATCGAGGCGGGGGCGCGCACCGGAATGATCGCTCCCGACGAAACCACCTTCGACTATATCGCCCGCCGTCCGTTGGCACCCAAGGGTCGGGACCTCGAACAGGCGCTGCAAGAGTGGCAGAATCTCCCGACCGACCCAGGCGCCACCTTCGACGCCACGCTGGAACTCGATCTCCAAGAAATTCCTCCATTGGTAACCTGGGGAACTACCCCCGCGATGAGTGCTCCCGTGACCGGTTGCGTGCCCGATCCGAACGACTTCGAGGATCCTAACGAGCGGCGTGCGGTCGAAAGAGCCCTCGAATACATGGACCTCGAGCCGCGCACACCCATCCAGGAGTTCAAACTCGACCGCGTTTTCATCGGCTCCTGCACCAACGCCCGCCTCAGCGACCTCCGTGCTGCGGCGGCGATCGTGCGTGGGAAGCGGGTCGCGCCGTGGGTGCGCGCCATGGTGGTCCCGGGCTCCATGCAGGTGAAATACGCCGCGGAGGCGGAAGGACTTGACACAGTATTCAAGAATGCCGGGTTCGAGTGGCGCGCCGCAGGCTGCTCGATGTGCGTCGGGATGAACGCGGACATTCTCGCCCCTGGCGAGCGCTGTGTCTCGACCTCCAACCGCAATTTCGAGGGGCGCCAGGGGCGGGGTGGTCGCTCGCATCTGGTGAGCCCGATCATGGCCGCCGCGGCGGCTATTGCCGGTCATATTGTGGATGTGCGTGAATGGGATCTGTCCGATGCAACCGTTTAACACGCATACGGGGCGCGTTGCCGTCCTGGACCGCGTCAATGTCGATACCGACCAGATCATCCCGAAACAGTTCCTCAAACGTGTGGAGCGGACAGGCTTCGGGCAGTTTCTGTTCTACGACTGGCGCTACCTCCTGGATGGGACGCCCAATCCCGATTTCGAACTTAACGCCCCTGAGGCGCAGGGCGCGACCATCCTGATCGCCGGGGCTAACTTCGGGTGTGGCTCCTCGCGTGAGCACGCGCCCTGGGCGATCCTCGATTATGGCTTCCGCGTTGTCGTTGCGCCCTCGTTTGCGGACATCTTCTACAACAACTGCTTTCAGAATGGCATCCTGTTGATCACGCTCCCGCAGCAAATGGTGGAAGACTTGATGCGCCGCGCCGCGCCAGGGGGCTACGAACTGACCGCCGACCTGGAAGCGCAGACACTTGTGGGGAGCGATGGGTTCCGGACGGAGTTTTCAATGGACTCCTTCCGGCGCCATGCGCTCCTGCACGGGCTCGACGATATCGAATTGACGCTGCACCTGGACGACAAAATTGCCACGTATGAAGCCCGGCGCCCAGGGTGGCGCTCGCGCGGTGTACCCCAGTTGTTGTAGCGTAAGAGGAAAGCAGGGGAGATATGCCTGTTATCGGGCTCATCCAAATGTCCATGACAGCTGACCGGTGTGAGAATCTGGACAAGGCGGAAGCGATGATTCGCGACGCTGCACGTGACGGCGCGCAGATCATCTGTCTACCGGAGTTATTTCAGACCGTCTTCTGGTGCGCCTTTCCTGGCGATCTCCGCTACTTTGAGTGGGCGGAGCCGATTCCGGGCCCGACCGTCGAGCGTTTTCAGCGCGTCGTCCGCGACTGTCAGGCGGCTCTGGTCCTCCCGCTGTGGGAGAAGGTAGGCCGCAGCGTCTACTACAACTCCGCCGTGGTGCTCGATGCCGATGGGACGCTTCTCGGTACCTATCGCAAGAATCACATCCCCCTGAGCACCACCTTTAACGAGAAACTCTATTTCAAACCGGGGAATCTCGGCTATCCGGTCTTTGCAACACGCTATGGGACCGTAGGGGTCTACATCTGCCATGATCGCCATTACCCCGAAGGGGCGCGCTGTCTCGCTCTCGCCGGTGCCGATATTATCGTCATCCCCACCGCCACCAATACCGCCAGTCTCTCCGGCAAGGTCTGGGAGAAAGAACTGATGGCGCATGCCATCTTCAACGAAGTCTTCGTGGCGGGGATCAATCGCGTAGGCCGCGAGGTTGGGCCGGATGATACCCAATTCGACTACTACGGTCGCAGCGTCATCGTCAACGCAGTGGGCGATATCCTGGCGCAGGCAGGCGGCGAGGAGTGTGCCCTCGTGTGCGAGGTGGACTGGTCCGAGATTGACCAGCGACGCATCGCCTGGCAATTCTACCGCGAGCGTCGCCCCGAAACCTATGGGCTGCTGACCGAATTCGTCCCGTAGTGCTTGGGAAGGCGGGACTGATGAGCGTCCGTCGCGAAGTTGGGTGTCACTGGAGCGGTCACTGTCTGAAGACAAGGATTCGGTATGATCGTCGTCCCGCGTACCGTGAGTGCGAAGGACAGCTATAGGTTGCTCATCGGGACGCTCTTGCCTCGCCCTATTGCCTGGGTCAGCTCGATGAATCGTGCTGGGAACTTGAACCTCGCCCCCTTCTCGTACTTTACCGTCGCGAGCAACCGGCCGATGACACTTCTGTTTTGCCCACAGCCGCTCTCCGAAGCCGGCGAGAAGAAGGATACGCTTCGCAACGTCGAGGAAGTGCCTGAGTTCGTAATCAACCTCGCCAACGAGGAGACCGCCGAGGCGATGAATCGGAGTAGCACGCCGCTGCCGCCTGGTCACTCCGAATTCGAGTGGGCTGGGGTGACGCCTGCCCCCAGCGTGACGATTCGAGTCCCTCGCGTTCTGGAAGCGCCGGTCTCTTTTGAGTGCACACTGCAGCAGATTGTCAAGGCCGGCGACACTCCCGGTGCTGGATCGGTGGTCTTCGGCGAGGTGCAATGCATCCACATGCGTGATGACATTTATGTGAATGGGTACGTGCGCCTCGATGCCCTCAAGCCGATTGCACGTCTTGCCGGCATAAGCTACACACGGATCACCGAGACCTTCGATATGGCGAGGCCGCCACTGCCTGACGAACTGCGCCATGACATCTAATCCGCGTTACCCCTTAGCCCTTTGAAGCGGTCGTGGCGATGGGAAAGATTATCCCATAAAGAGTGCTCAGCGACTTGGCCGAGCTCAGTCGGATGGGTCGAGTTGCAGCTGGTGGGATCACGCGGCTCGCCTATACCGACGCCGGCCTTGAGGCGAGAGCCTGGTTCGAGGGCCAGGCCCACGCCGCTGGACTTGAGGTTTCGGTTGATTCGGCCGGTAACATTCTCGCCCTTGAGCCTTCCGGAGGAAATCACTACTTGCCGGTGCTCAGCGGCTCCCACCTCGACACCGTCCCACAGGGCGGGTGCTACTATGGGCACTGGGGGTGGTCGCCGCCTTGCAGGCAGTACGCTCCATCCGTGAGCACGCCGATGTCACTTCCCGGCTCCCACTCGGGGTCCTGCTTCTCGCCGGCGAGGAATCGAGCCGTTTTGGGCTGGCTGTCTCCGAAGCCGGATGATAGTGAGCGACGTGGGTGGGCGCGAATTCGCCGCTCTGGTGGATTCACAGGGCCTGACGGTCCTGGACGCTGTATGCCAGGCTGGGCTTGGCTGGGACCGCGGCCCATTCGTTCCGGGCACCCGGTTGGTTCCATGAGTTTGTCGAGCTCTATATTGATCAGGCCGACACGTTATCGCAAGCGGGCGTTCCACCCGGTGTGGTTACGGCCATCGCTGCGCCCACTCATCTCTGGCTGCGGGCCGAGGGCCGGCGAGCGCATTCGGGCGCAACGCGAATGTCTGAACGGTGTGATGCCCTGACCGGAGCGACCGAAGTCGTCCTGGCGGTGGAGCGCGTGGCCCGAGCCGATGCAGACTGGAATATCGTTGGGACGGTCGGGCGTGCTGCGGATAGAGCGAGAACCTACAAACACCATACCAGGTGTTGTTTTCTTGGGCGTAGATATCCGCGGGACCTGCGCGCCGATCATGGATCGGGTCGTCGGGCAGGTGGTTGACGCCATGCAGGGCATCGCGCAGGAGCGGGGGCTTCAGGTGGGGAGTGATCATGGCAGAGCGTGTTGATTTCGTACTCAAAGGCCAACGTGTCCACACTGGGCAGGGCTTTCAACCCCTTGCAGTGGTTGCGCGCGGAGGCGAAATCGTCGCCCTCACCAGCTTGGAAGACGCCCCGCCAGCTCGGGAGACCTACGATGCCGGCAGTCACCCCGTCCTTCCTGGGATCATTGATCCACATACCCATATGCGCGATCCTGGCCACACCCACCGCGAGGATTGGAAAACTGGTACACGCGCTGGTGCGGCAGGGGGGGTTACCTGTGTCCTCGAGCATCCCAACGCGGTTCCCCCCGTCAACTCGGCCGGGAACTTCCGCCTCAAGCGCGAGATTGCGGCGGCTCAAGCGTATATTGATTTCGGCCTTTTTGGTGGCGTCGGCGATGGGACGGTTGACCGAATGGAGGAGCAAGCCCGGGAGGGCGCGATTGCGTTCAAGACCTTCCTCTGGCCCTATCCTGATCGCAGCGACGAGTTTGCCGGGATCTATACGATTGACGACGGCGTGCTCTATCAAATCTTCGAGCGTGCGGCTGCTCTAGGCCTTCCGGCCTGCGTTCACGCTGAGAGCTACACGCTCGTCAGGATGTTCTCGGAACGGATGAAGCGCGCTGGGAAATATGCCCCGATCCACCACGAACAGAGCCGCCCCGTGGTGGCCGAGTTGGAAGCGGTCTGGCGAACCATGGTGCTTGCCCGCGAGGCCAACACCCGCCTCAATCTCCTCCATATCTCTTCGGGGTCTGCTGCAACTGCCGCCAAGATGTGGCGCGCCATGCATGGGATGGGGGTCACCGTCGAGACCTGCCCGACCTACCTGACATTGACGGCAGACCGAATGGGGGAGATCGGGCCCTATGCCAAGATCAATCCCCCTCTCCGGTCGATCGAGGAGCAAGCGCTTCTCTGGGAGCGAGTTGCCGATGGCACGATTGACACCATCAGCAGCGACCACGGACCCCACGAGTTCGCTGCCAAAGAGCGTGGCTGGCACAATATCTTCGACGCCCCGGCTGGTGCCCCAGGCGTCGAGACCAGCCTCCCCATCATGCTCACCCACGTCAACAATGGCCGGTTGACCCTCGAGCGATTGGTCGAGCTTATGTCCGCGAATGTGGCCCATCTCTACGGCCTCTATGGGCGTAAAGGAGTTATCGCCGTCGGCTCGGACGCCGACCTTGTCGTGGTGGATATGGCTCTGCGCCGGTACATCGAGCCATCCCAACTCCACACCAAAGATCCCCGCGTGGCACGTATGTTCGAGGGCTTCGAGACCCTCGGCGCACCGATTCTGACCGTCGTTCGCGGCCGGCCGGTCATGCGTGATGGCGAGATCGTCGGCGAGCCCGGCTATGGAATGTTCGTTTCCCCGCTACGATAAGCAGTTCTACTTGCGTTCTTGCCTCACAGCGTAGAAGGAGTTTTCCTCTCCGCGATCTCCGCGCCATGCGCTCTGACCTCCGCTGCCCGGGTAGCGTGTCCATCGATGGCTTCCACGCAACCCTTATCGGGGCGTACCGTGTGTGCTTACCGGTGCTCAGACAAAGGTTGGGCGACTGTCATGCCGTCTTTCTCAGAACTTCCCACAACATAAGCAGTTCCCCTCGCTGTCCTATACTGGAAGGGAGCGGTGTCAGGGCCATAATATGCTGCGGCGATCTGAAAGAGAACGCCGAGGCCAAGACGAGGGGGGCCTTCAGAAAGGGAAAGCGGCGCTCGGCGTGTGATTGGCCCCTATAGCCGTCCAGGACGGCCTGCGGCGAGAAGGCCACCGGCTCGAATTGATTGGGGGCCAAGACGAAGCAACACTTGCGGTCTACCAGACGCCTGTAGCGGGCCAGGGATGTGGCGAGGGCCCCCTCATTGCGCGATCAGTGACTGTACAAGTGCCACTGCCTGGCTCGCATCAGGTGCGTACCCATCAGCACCAACCTGCCGCGCGCTGCTCTCCGTCACGGACGCACCGCCCACAATGACTTTCACCTTGTCACGCAAGCCGGCCCGCTCGAGTGCTTCAATGGTGACTTTCATGTTCAACACCGTTGTGGAAAGGAGCGCCGACATGGCAAGGATATCAGCACCACTGGCGCGCACGGCATCAATGAATTGTGCCGGTGAGACGTCGATGCCCAGGTCTTGAATCTCAAATCCAGCGCCCTCAAGCATCATGCAGACCAGGTTCTTGCCGATGTCGTGCATGTCACCCTGAACCGTACCTGCAATCACCTTTCCACTTGACTCCAGCGCTGCCCGCTGCAAGGAGGGTTTGAGGATGGCGAGCCCGTCTTTCATCGCCCGGGCAGCACGCATCATCTCCGGCACGAAGTACTCGCCGCATTCGAAGAGCCGGCCGACCTCCTTCATGGCCGCGACCATTCCGTCGTTCAGGATCACGACAGGGTCCAAACCGGCCTCAATCGCCCCGTTGATCTGTTCTTGAAGCCTCGCGCGGTCGCCACTGAGAATGCTCTCACGGAGGTCCTCTAAGATCTCGTTCATGCTGTCCTCACACCAATACGAGTTTCGACCTGCCTTCGTAGGCCGTCTCCTCCCTACAATACGCGCTTGCCCCCCTTCCCAGGAAGAAACACCACCCTATCCCCGGTTCTTGGTTCAGCCGGGTACAACTACCGACGAATCACGGCCGTAGCCTCCTCTACCACGGAGAACACAAACCTTCCGCTGCCTGCTCCCTGCCCCCTGCCCCCTACCCCCCACCGACTACCCCCTGTTCACTGTTCACTGTTCATTGCTCCCTGCCCACTACCCCCTGCTCACTGTCACGATCTGTGATTTGACGCCTGGCTCGGAGTGCGGCGCCGCTCGAATTCTTCCACTCCGGTCGCCCTCACACTTGAATGGGATAGCGTCCGAATTCGTAGGCTGTATCGCACATCGCCCGGACGCACTCTACCTTGCAATAGCTGGTCACAGAGTTCCCCGATGCCAGCATGTAGCCGCCGCCGGGCGCCACATCACGCAGCAGACCGAGGGTCGTTTCCCGAACCTGGTCAGGTATTCCCGTCGTCAAGAGGTCCACGTCTACATTGCCGCAAAGAATGACCCGGTCTCCATACTGCTTCTTCACTGCGCGGATATCCATACAGGCCGGTTCGATTGGGTTGAGCACGTGGATACCCGACGCCAGGAGGTCCTCCAGCAGAGGGATCAGGTTGCCATCAGAGTGATAGACCCACGCGATTCCAACGTCGCGAACGCGATCTGCCACCCTGCGAACATAAGGCAACATGAGCTCGCGGAACATCTTCGGGGAGAAGAGTGGGCCCGTCCGGAAGGCAATATCATCCGCAGTCCAGAACATATCGAAGCCGAGGCGGGCGGCCTGTTCTACGGCGGCAACCGCGTAGTCGCTGTAGCGCCGAAGCAGTTCCTCGATCAGCAATGGATCGTCGTAGAGGCAGTAAAAGAAGTGTTCCATGCCCATTGCCAGGTAGGTCGACGAGATGCCGACGCGGCTCGCACACACAGTCGCGTAGTCACCGGCCTGAGCGAGAAAGCTCCTGGCCGGAGCAAGGAATGCCTCGCTAGAAGGATTCGGGAGTTGGAGCTGATCGAGATCCTCCCAGTCCTTAATCTTGCCATCCTTGAAGTACAGAATACCGTCCGCGCCGGGACGTTTCACAGCCGGGATTGGCGGCAGCATCCCGTAGACCAGGACATCGCGGTGGAGGATCTGGTTGATCTGCACCTGAATCTCAACGGGTGGGCTCTCGTACTCACCTGCCTCGAAGAACCTGCCCGCCGGGAGATCCTGATCCAGAAGCCGGCAGAGAAAGGGGAAGTCAATGCCAACCTCCATGTAGGGTACGCGATCGGGAATCTCTCCTGCCAGGACACACTGAACACGCTCACGAGGCGTCATTTCTGTCATGGTGAGCTCCTTGTCACGCGCGATACGCTGCCCATCGCGGTGATCGACTGGCTGAAGCCGGGGCGCCTGGCGCATGCCAGGGGGATGAGATTGAACATCATACACTCTCCGCCGGTTGCCTACGACGAGCGCCACCGGCGATCCTGGGGGCGAAGAAACACTCCCCTGTTCCGGAGGAGTCGTTGTGGCCGCACCAGATCCGGACAGAGGTGGCGTCGTCGTTGGCCTCGATGACCGCGGTTTCTACTCGAGTAGTCTTCATACAGGGGCCACTTCACTTAGAAACCTGGCAGCGCTAGAGCTGCGCGAGCAGATAGGGCTCTTCGATCAGCGCCGTGATCGTGTCCAGGAAACGGGCGGCGTCGGCACCGTCGAGGACGCGGTGATCCACCGACAATGTCAGGAAGACCGTCGGCCGCACCGCCAGCCGGCCCTCCACGGCCACCGGTCGCTCCTTGATGCGACCGACTGCCAGGAGAGCTGATTGGGGCGAATTGATGATGGCGTCGAACTGATCTACTCTGAACATCCCCAGATTGGAGATCGTGAACGAGCCCCCCTGCACGTCCTGCAATCCCAGCTTCCCCTGGTGCGCGCGCGTGACGACATCGGCTCGTGATTGCGCGATTTGCGTCAACGACTGGTGGTTGGCGTTCCGGATGACCGGTACGATGAGGCCCCGCTCCGTCGCGACCGCCAGGCCCACATCAATCGTGTCCAATGGGAGAATTCCCTCGCCAGACCACGTGGCGTTCACGCGGGGGTGCTCCTCCAGTGCGCGCGCTGCGATCTTGACCAACAGATCGCTGATCGTGAGGCGCACACCGGCCTCTGCTTCAATCCGGCCGGCTACGCGGTCGCGCAGTCTGAGCAGCAACGAGGCATCCGCCTCAACCGAGAGATAGAAGTGAGGCACCGTCGCGAAGCTACGGGTCACGTGTTCGGCCGTTGCTTTCCGCAGCCCTTGGAGCCCGCTGACCTCTCTCACGGCAGTGCGCGCCGGCTCGCTGGG
>DOUV01000910.1 GCA_003520455.1 Chloroflexota bacterium
GGCCAGCTCTGGCAGCGCCTGACCACCGATAGAGCCTGGCAATCGCGGGCGCTCTTCTGGCGCGCCAGGGCGGCCGCAGCGGCAGGCGGCGAGGCCACTGCCCGCACCACCTTCGAGGAGGTGACCAGGCTCGGCGGCTATTACGCCGACCGGGCCGACGACCTGTTGCAGCATGATGGTCACTGGCCGGCTCGGCTCCCTGGAGACGACACGGCCGCTCGTCTCCCCGACCCTGCGTCCGGCGCTGAGGCCCTGGACCGTCTCTACCGAACGCCCGATGTGGCCGGTGACGACCTCGGTTGGCTCCGCTCCGCGGCCCACATTACCGCCACCCAGTCGTTCGCTCCCCTGACCCTCCCGGAGGATCCTGACCTGGCGCGGGGTGACGAACTGATGGCCCTCAATCTCCCCTCCCTGGCGATTGGAGCCTACCGCGACGCGCTTGGCCACCATCGCGATGAGCCGCAGGTGCTGTACGCCCTGGCCCACCACTTCATGACCCAGAGCGCGCCGGGTCCCGCCATCAGCGCCGCGCAGCGACTCATGGAGTTGCTCGAGCTTACGCCTGCGACGGCACCCCCGGCGCTGGCAGTCCTGGCCTACCCAATCCCCTACGACACACTGCTACGCGAGACGGCCGCCCGCTTCGACATCGACCCGCTGTTGCTGGCAGCCCTGGTCTACCAGGAAAGCCAGTGGCAGCCCGCCGCCATCAGCACTGCCGGCGCGCAAGGCCTGACCCAGATCATGCCGGCCACGGGCCGCGAGATCGCTCGCAACTTGGGCGTGACCTACTCACAGAAGGACGTGGTACGCCCGCGCGTCTCGCTGACCTTTGGCGCGTCATACCTCGATTGGGCCCTGCGCCTCTTCAATGACAACACCTTCGCAGCTCTCGCAGCCTACAACGGCGGGGCCGGCAACGTGCGCCGCTGGTTTGTCCCCGACGACGACCTCTTCGTGGAAAGCATCACCCTCGACGAGACGCGGCTCTACATCGAGCGCGTCTACGATCACTGGCACGCCTACGTCGCCATCTACCGCCCGGTAACAGAACGCTGATCTCTCCTCACTCCGTCCTTCACCGCCAGTTGAAGGTCGAGGGTCGGAGTTCCTCAGCGATAGCGTCCGGCGATTAGGAGGCCGCGCCCCACGCAGAAGAACCTACGACCTCCCCCCTATCAGTTCACCCCCGCAGAGAGCAACCTGTGACCCTCACTCGATCGTCTGCCTTCCAGAGGGTACGCGTCTTGAGTTTGTGACGGCTTTGTGATATTGATCATATGCGGCTTGTGTTAGCTCTATGTTAGTCTGTAGACTCCAAAGGCACGTGCCCGCCGTAAGCCTCAAGGGCGAGGCGAGAGCCATGAACCCAGAAGGGAGGGTACCATGCTCGAGTGGCAAGATGCCCGGGCAACTCAGGCCGAAGTCTTCCACGGGACAGTCACTGTCGCCCGACCGCGCACCCTGGTCCGGGTCAATCTGCGGAAACTCCTGATTTTTAGCGCCAGTCTCTTCTTCTTCATCATTGCAGTTGATCTCATGAAGGAGGGTGCCCGCGGGCTCGCACCACTCGTCACGACCTTCACGCGGACCGGCTCACCCACCACCAGCCTCGGCTTTGGCTGGCTCTTTGCCTATGTGGTGATGAGTGGCTCACCTGTTGCCGCTGCGGCCCTTACGTTCTTTGATGCCGGGGTTATCGACAAGCTCGGTGCCTTTGCCATGATCAACGGCTCACGCCTGGGTGCCAGCTTCATCGTTCTGTTCATCGGCTTCCTCTACATTCTACGGGGCAAGGGAAAGCGCGAGAGCTTGAGTATGGGCCTGCTGGCCCTCACTGTGACTGGTACTATCTACGCTCTCGGTGCCCTCATCGGTGTCCTGCTCCTCAATTCGCCCGGCATCGCCAACGTGCAGATCCCCACTGGGGTCGCGCTTTCTTCGGCCCTCGACGTCGTCCTTGGGCCGATGGTCCACCTGCTCAAGGGCGCGCTGCCGAGTTGGGCCCTCTTTCCGGCCGGTCTGGTCATCATCATGCTCAGCTTTGGCCTGTTCGATCAATCTCTCCCCAAATTGCAGTTGAACGGGCACAGGCGCCTGACGCGAATCGTCTCGAACCCGCTGGCGATGTTCTTCCTTGGCCTTGGCCTCACCACGATCTCGATGTCGGTCTCGATCTCGCTGAGCATTTTAGTGCCACTCTCCGCCAAGGGTCTGGTGCGCCGCGAGCACGTCATTCCCTACATCATGGGCGCCAACATCTCGACCCTGATCGACACCCTCTTCGCGTCCATCCTGCTCAACAACCCCGCGGCGTTCACGATCATCTTCGTCGGGATGTTGAGTGTCACCCTGGCCTCGCTGCTCGTGCTGCTGCTGGCATACCGGCGCTACGAGCGGATGATCCTGGCAACGGTCGAGTGGATTATGGGACGCAACCGCAACCTGGCCATCTTCATGGTCACGATCTTCGCGTTGCCCCTCCTGATGCTCATACTGAAGTAGCTCTGGCCGAGGCGCACTGCCGATTGCCAACCCGTCCTGCCTTCCAACCGACCTCACCGGGGCGAGCGACGTGCTCGCCCCGCTTCGCCTGGCGTCCTCTCGCCTCTCCACTCCAGCTTTGCTATACTTGCAGTATGCGTCTCTACGAGTGGATGTTCCGCACGCGTCTCTCCGAGCGCCTGATGTTCAGCTTCTGGGCTGTCGTCATCGCGATGCTGCTGTTGGTTGGCGTCCCCGACCTTTTCCTCGTCCGACAGGAGTTGCACCATCAGTCGCGTGCCCGACTCGATCAGGGTGCACGCGCCTCGCGGGCGCTGTACCGAGACCGGCAAGAGGCCCTCGCAGACCTGGCTGCCCTCCTGGCCAGCCGCCCCGCCGTCAATGAGGCCCTCGAGCGGGGTGATTTTGTCCCGCTGGGAGATTACCTCAGTGAGTTCTACGCCGCTGCCAACCTGGATCTCTTCGTCCTCGTCGCACCTGACGGCGAGATCATCGCTCGAAGCAGCGCTCCGACCACCTGGGGGAACACGATGCCGCCTGGCCTCCGCCCGCTTCCGGCCAGGCGCGCTACCTACGTCGCGAATCTCCCGGGGGGTCCCGCCTGGCTGATCGCAGCCGTCCCTGTCTTCACCCGCGATGGGACCGTCGCGGGCCAGATGCTCGTCGGCATGCTTCTCGACCAACGCTGGGTTGAGCGGCTGGCAGAGGAGACTGGCCTCGATCATAGCCTGATCCTCGATGGCCAGCGTCTCGCGACAACCGCCTCCGATACCCTGGCATTGCCGATCCCGGCAGACGTCTGGGGGCGGGTCAGCAGGGGCCAGGCTGTGGAGACCACCATCGAGCGCGGCACCACCTTGATGATCTCCCGGCTCGTGCCGCTCCCGGGCCCCAACAACGAGGTTCACGCGGCGTACGAGGTGTTGCTGCCGACCTCCGCCGTACGGGCCGCCATCGTGCGGGTCTTCGTCCTGCTCATCAGCAACGCCCTGCTGGCGGCGTTGGTCACCGCCGGCTTTGCCCGCTGGCTCGGCCACCGCGTCGCCGCACCGATGGAAAGACTCTCCACTGCAGCCGTCGCCATGGGCCACGGCGACCTCACAACGCCGGTCCCCACCGAACTGGGCCCGATCGAGGTTGGGCGGTTGGCCAACTCCCTGGAGGAGATGCGCGCCCGCCTGGCCGCCGCCACCGACCAGCTCCGCGCCGAGAAGGCCCGCAGCGAGAGCCTGATAGCCTCCCTGCACGAGGGTGTCGTCACCGTGGACGAAGAGCGCCGCGTGACCTCCTTCAGTCCTGGCGCCGAGCTCATCCTCGGCCTGCCGCGGCAACAGGCCATCGGCCACCTCTGGCGCGAGGTCCTCGATCTGCCTGAGGGCTCGACCCGCCGCTGGGGTGAGCCGGACGATAGCAAGCGACACAAAGTATCGATCGTCACGCCCGGGGGGCGTGAGGTGACGCTGGCGATCACGACTGCCTGGCTGCGGATACCCGACGAAAGCGCGCCCCGCGAGCAGGTTCATGTGCTCCGCGATATCACCGAGGAAGAGGAGATCAGCCGTCTCAAAGCCTACTTCCTGGCCAACATCTCACACGAATTTCAGACGCCGCTCGCCGCACTGGCTGCTTCCATCGAGTTGCTGCGCCTGCAGTTCAAAACGCTTAGTCCCCAAGACCGTAACGAGCTGATGCTTTCGATCCAGCGGGGGACGCGTCGCCTGGAGAATCTGGTCGACAATCTGCTGGAGGGGGCCAGTATTCAGGCGGGCCACTTCCGAGTTCACCCGGCACCGATGGCTTTCAGCGAGGCGGTGGACGAGGCGCTCCTCTTCATGGAACCCCTGCTCCAGATGCGCAGCCAGCGGCTGGAGCTCAAGATTCCGACAAGCCTGCCCGATCTCCACGGCGACGCCCGCCGCTTGACGCAGGTCCTCGTCAACCTGCTCTCCAACGCCAGTAAATACAGTCCGCTCGGATCGACGATTACGGTGGGAGCAGCGGTCGAAGGGGACGCGCTCCGCGTGACAGTCAGTGACGAGGGGGGCGGTATTCCCAATGAGGCCCGCGAGGCACTCTTCACGCGCTTTACCCAGGTCGCGACCAATGACCCCCGCCGGCGGGGCGTCGGTCTGGGCTTGTGGATCGTCCGCACCATCGTCGAGGCGCACGGCGGCCACGTCGGAGTGCAGAGTGCGCCGGCGGGGGGCACGAGTTTCTGGTTGACCCTGCCGCTCACGTCTGCCTCCACGGGAAACGCGGACGGCGAGTCGGCCGAGTCTCAGCCCGGTCGCGCGATGGAGCAAGTCGCGGCTGACGATCCTTTCTAGAATATTGGTCAAGGAGTCGCCGGAGGCGCGTGATCGGAGACTTCCGAACTCTTCCGAGACTTCGGAAGACTGGCTCCTTGACCCGCGCTCTGGCAATCTCGTTCGAGCGGTCGACGCCGGCCTCGGGTTACGCCCTTCGTTCCCGAGAGACGCCCCGGTCGCCCGTCTGTACAGCCTGCAACGTCGACGCCGGCCTCGGGTTGCGCCCTTTGTTCCCGACCCCGGAACGGCCAGGCGCCGGGCTCGTGTCGCCATCGCGTGTTCCGTTTCCGTGTTCCGAAGTCCAACCCTCGACACCGTTGCAGGCCGCAAGAAGCAAATCCTGGAAGTCTACGATCGATGAAAGTCCTGGTTGTCGAAGATGATTTGCAACTCGCCTCGATTCTGGCCCTGACCTTGCGCCAGGCGAGCTACCTCGTCCTTCAGGCGTACGATGGCGCTACCGCCCTCCGCATCTGGGCCGACGAGGCTCCCGATCTGGTCATCCTCGATCTGAACCTCCCCGTCATAGACGGTCTCGAGGTGTGCCGCCGCCTGCGCTCAGAGTCGGACGTGCCCATCGTCATGCTCACCGTGCGCGGCGCGGAGGATGACGTCGTCCACGGATTGGAGTTGGGCGCCGACGACTACATCACCAAGCCCTTCAGTCCGCGCGCCCTGGTGGCCCGCATCAAAGCCGTTCTGCGTCGGGCCCAGCGCGGCGTGCCGCCGGATGTCCTGGATGCCGGCGGACTGGTCCTCGATCCTGTGCGCCGCGAGGTTCGCCGCGGGGCCGAGCCGCCCATCAAGCTCACGGCGCTCGAGTACCGCCTCCTCCACTACCTGATCGTCAATCGAGGTCACCCCCTCACCGCCGAGACCCTGATCTATCACATTTGGGGCTACCGCGAGACCGGCGACCGCGCCCTGCTCCGCCAGCTGGTCTACCGACTACGCCACAAGATCGAAGACGACCCCGCCGCGCCTGTCTTTATCGAGACCGTCGCGGGGGTGGGGTACCTCTTCGATCCCTCGAAGAGCTGAGCTGAGCCGGCGGATTCACTGCGACTGCGACGATTCAGTGACGGTCAGCCATACGCATGGAGAGGTCGATCACTGCTGGTTTGACCTAATAAAAGAAGCCCTGATCTTCGAAAAGCTTCTTCATTTTGACAGAAGTAACGGTCGAGCGGGCAACAGAATGAATCTTCAGGCGCTCCCTCCCTTGCATCTACCGTCGAACATTCATATAATGGATGCTGAAGGCGAAACCCCCCCGGTAGGGACAGTACGTGCTCCGTACGGTGGGTTTTGTCGGGTGGTCTACTCTTTCATTCTGTGCGGAGCGTGTCGCTCTGCGATCCCTGCGGGAGGGGTTTCGGTTTATCATGTTTCAAGAGGATCTTACTCTCACCTGCCGTGATTGCGGTCAGCCATTCACTTTCACGGTTGGAGAACAGCGCTTCTACTCGGAGCGCGGCTTCACCCAACCGGCCCGTTGCCCCGATTGTCGTGCTGCTCGGAAGCGCGAGCGGGGTGGTGAAGCAAGTGCGAGTAGCGCTCGCGAAGGACGAGGGGGCGGCGCCAGTACCTCCCGAGCGCGGGGAGAGCGTGTGCTCTACGACACCGTCTGCGACGAGTGCGGCCAACCGACCAAAGTCCCGTTCAAACCCCGCGGCGATCGCGCCGTCTACTGCCGCGACTGCTATCAGCGCCGTCGCTAGATGCTCCCGAGCGGCCACCATCGGCCAGCGGGGCCCACCCGCCCCGCTCGTTCCCAACTTTTCGGCCTTCAATGCCACACGGCTCTGCCTGGGCAGAGCCGTGTGGTAACCAAGATGTAGACGACCGGCCGGTGCTTAACCTGGCGTGTTGAACCATCCCTGCATCTGCATCAGCAGTGCCATGTTCCCGGCCGCCTTGAACTTGCCCATCATGAAGGCGGTCATCGGGTTCATCTCGCCCGTCGCGATGGCCTTCCAGACCTCACTCGGGGCCGCGATGGTGGCGTCGGCATTCGGGTCGTTCCTCTCCCTGACCGTGACCTGCCCGTCCTGGACGCGGAGCACGTAGTCGCCCGGCTCTTCCCCGCTGAAGTTAAACTGGATGGTGGCATTGACCCTTGCCAACTTCTGCGGGTCGGCCATCGTCGGCATCGCCATCATGATCTCTCGCATTGAGGGCATTGGCTCTTCCTTTCCTGAATCAGCACTGGACTGCCGGACCGCCCCGGTCCGAGCATCCCCATCCTGTGGTTGCCAGCGCCAATTATACCGACATCCGTTGGCTCGCCAAACAACCGTTTGGTGCGGAGCACGGACCACACCTGAGATTCGCGTATCGTCCCCAAGCGGAGCCATCGAGCGTGCGGCAGAATCCAACTTTGCCCTCAATTCGGTTTTGCATCTCATCCGTGACCGTGCTATACTACCCACTGCAATAGCACTCTCGCACCGGAGAAGTGGGGTCCCCCCACTTTTCTTCTTGTAGGGTGTTGGACTATTGCACCAGGAAGGAGCTCAGGAGGAGGCCTGAAGCACAATGCGAAGCAGTGAGTTTATGATGGCGCTCAACGCGCTTTGCCACGATCGCGAGCTACCGAAAGAAGTCGTCATCGAGGCAGTCGAGGCGGCCTTGGTCACCGCTTATCGTCGCGATTTCGGTGGAGCGGCCAACATTTCTGTCCGGCTCGAACCAACAACCGGACAGGCCCAGGTCTTCGCCGAGAAGGAAGTGGTCGAAGAGGTCAAGGACGAGCGCGGCCAAATCTCGCTTGTCGAGGCAACACAGCTCAGCAAGGAGGTGACGCCTCAAGTCGGCGACGTCATCCGGGTTGAGATGACGCCCAAGGATTTTGGTCGCATTGCCGCTCAGACAGCAAAACAGGTGATCCTGCAACGGATCCGCGAGGCCGAGCGCGATAAGCTCTACACCGATTTCGCTGGCCGCGAAGGTGAGATCGTCATGGGCACGATCAGCTCGGTCGATTCCAAGACGAGCGCCGTCCGCTTGAGCCTGGGCAAGGCCGAGGCTCTGTTGCCGCGCAGCGAACAGCTCCCGAATGAGAGATACAAGGTCGGGCAGCGCGTTCGCGCCTACGTCTTTGAAGTCAGTCGCTCGAATCGTGGCCCGCAGATCACGGTCAGTCGCACGCACCGCCAGATGTTGCGGCGCCTCCTCGAACTCGAGGTTCCTGAGATTGCGAACGGCACGGTCGAGATCAAGGCCATCGCTCGCGAGGCAGGCGCCCGCTCCAAGGTCGCTGTGGCCGCTCTGCAGTTGGGAATTGACCCGGTCGGTGCCTGTGTTGGCATGAAGGGGACCCGGATCCAAAGCATCGTCAACGAGCTGAATGGCGAAAAGATTGATGTGGTCCAGTGGAGCCCCGACGAAGCCACCTTCGTGGCCAACTCCTTGAGCCCTGCCAAGGTCATCGAGGTCTATCTCGAAGAAGGCAATCGCGAGGGCAAGACCGCCGTCGTGGTTGTTCCCGACAAGCAGCTCTCGCTGGCAATTGGCAAAGAGGGCCAGAATGCCCGCCTGGCTGCCAAGCTGACCGGTTGGCGAATCGATATCAAGAGCGCAACGGAGGCGGCCGAGGAGTCCGTTCGCCGGGCGGAGCGCGCGGCTCGCCGCCAGGCCGAAGAAGAGGCCCGGGTCCGCGATGAAGCCTCGCGCCTGGCTGCCGCTCGCGCCCTGCTGGCCGAGGCCGAGGCCGCCGCTGATGAGTCCGAGGAAAACCTGGAGGAAGAGCTCGATGCCCTGAGTGCTGACGAGGCGCTCCTGGCGGAAGCGCGTGCTCTACTCCAGAGCGCTCAGGCTGAGCGCGAACCGGAACCGGCTGAATCCGAGGCCGAACCGGTCGAGGCGGCCGCCGAGGCGGAGAAGGTCGCCGAAGTCGAGGCGGCGAGCGAGCTGGAGGTCGAAGAAGTGCCTGCTCCGGCGCCTCAAACCCCTCAACCGGCACCGCCGCCCGCGGCACCGGTCACCAGGCCAGAGGCCGTGACGGCCGAAGAACCAGTTGTCGAGGAAGAGGAGGAAGAACCTCTACCGCGTCAGACCAAGAAGATGATCTTCTACACCCTCGACGAGCGCGGGCAGCCGCAAGACTTCGGCGAGCAGATGGAACGCAAGCGTAAGAAGCAAAAGAAGAAGGGTTCGGTCAAGACCGAATCCGCGCGCGAGCGGGAGAGCTACGAAGAGCGGCGCAAGCCGGCCAAGAAGTCTCGGCGGCCACGTGGCACCGATAAGTGGGGCGAAGGCGTAGATTGAGCGCGCCTGTTGGCGGGCAGCCTGAGCGAGGGACATTGTCCTGAACCGGCTGCCTCACGCTTGAACGTAGCGAATGCGACAGAAACACGTACCGATTCGCACTTGTATCGCCTGCCGCCGTCAGCGCCCGAAACGCGAGATGATCCGTGTCGTCCGGAGTCCGGAGGGCCACGCGCATCCTGATACCACGGGCAAGGCGCACGGGCGCGGCGCTTATGTCTGCCGCGAGCGCCGCTGTTGGGAGCGTGCCTTGCAGGCCCCGCGTGGGCCGCTGGCTCACGCCTTGAAAGGCCCTATCGGCCCAGAGGAGTTAGCGGAGCTTCGCATGTTTGCCCAATCGCTGCCGGTGGAAGCACCTCCGGCCAACCAACCTGACAAAACACAATGAACACGTAACACCAATCCGGGACACACCTGCGCGCGGCGCCTCGCTGGTCCCGGTCGAGGGTGCAAGGAGAGGCAAGAGAGTATGAGCCATCTTGTTGAGATTACCGGGCCGCTGACTGTCCGCGAACTGGCCGAACGCCTTGAGGAGAGCCCGATCAAGGTCATCAAGGCCCTGATGGCGATGGGCGTTATGGCGAACATCAACCAGACCCTGGATTACGACACGGCCGTGATCGCGGCCGTGGAGTTGGGGCACGAGGTCGTCGTACAGGGTGAACCGGAACCCGTCGCCGAGGTGGTCGAAGCGGTCCCCGCTGCCGTACCACCATCGGCACGCAAAGCACTATACGCTGCCGAGCCCAAGGAAAAACTCAAGGTCCGTCCCCCAGTGGTCACGATCCTTGGCCACGTGGACCACGGCAAGACGACACTCCTGGACGCGATCCGGGAGTCCAACGTCGTTGCCGGTGAGGCCGGTGGCATTACCCAACACATTGGCGCTTACCAGGTTACCAAGCAAGGTCGCTTGATCACGTTCATCGACACCCCGGGCCATCAGGCCTTTACCGCGATGCGCGCCCGTGGCGCCCAGGGTGCCGATATTGCTGTCCTGGTCGTCGCGGCCGACGATGGCGTGATGCCCCAGACCCTCGAGGCCTACGATCACATCAAGGCGGCCAATGTTCCCATCATCGTGGCGCTCAACAAAATCGACAAGGCCAACGCCAACCCCGACCGCGTCAAGCAGCAGCTCGCCGAGATCAACCTGGTGCCCGAAGAGTGGGGTGGCGAGACCCCCGTGGTCGAGATGTCGGCCCTGCGCGGCGAGGGAGTGGACGATCTGTTGGACGTCATCTTGCTTGTAGCTGACCTCAACGAGGGTGAGATCATCGCCAATTCTGACCGACCTGCCCAGGGTGTGGTGATCGAGAGCGTGCTCGAAGAGAAGCGCGGGCCGATGGCCACGCTCCTGGTGCAGAATGGCACGCTGAAGATCGGAGACTCGTTGGTGGTTGGCACGGTCGCCGGGCGGGTGCGCGCCATGTTCGACGAGAATGGCCGCCGGGTGAAAGAGGCCCCGCCCAGCAAACCGGTCCAGCTCATGGGCTTGAGCGACGTCGTCACCGCGGGCGAGCGCTTCGCAGTCGTCAAGAATGATCGCGAGGCCCGCGAGATCGCCGCCGAGCGGGCACAGCAGGCGCACCAGCACGGCCGAGCCCGAATCACCCTCGAAGATGTCTACCGCCGCTTGCAAACCGCCGATCGTAAAGAACTCAATATTATTCTCAAAGTGGATGTTCAGGGCTCGCTTGAGCCGATCATCAATGAGCTCAGCCGCCTGAACACCGACGAGACGTCGATCAAGGTCTTGCGCAGCGGTATCGGCCAAATCACCGAGAGCGATGTCTCACTCGCCGCCGCCAGCGAGGCTGTCATCATCGGCTTCAACGTCGAGCCGGACCGCGTGGCGCGCGATGTTGCCGAGCAAGAGGGTGTCCAGCTCCGGACTTACACTGTCATCTACAAGCTGATCGAGGATATGGAGATGGCGCTCAAGGGTATGCTCGAGCCGACTTACGAGCCGGTCACCAGCGGGCGCGCCGAGGTCCGCCAGGTCTTCCAGATCGGCAAACGCGGAAACGTGGCTGGCTGCGCAGTCATCGAAGGCACCATTTACCGCAACGCCCAGGCGCGCGTCTACCGTGGGCGCGAGGTGATCTACGATGGCGCTATCGATACGCTCAGGCGCTTTACGGAGGATGTACGCGAGGTCCGCACCGGGTTCGAGTGCGGTATCGCGCTTGAGGGCTTCGACGACTTTGAGGTCGGTGACATCATCGAGTCCTACCGCATGGAGCGGGTCGCCGTCGTCTAGAAGAGAGGGGCAGCAGAGCCCACGGAGCAGGCAATCCACCTGGAGTGCTCCTCCGGGTAACTTGCTCCACGAGCGAGCGGCGGGCGTCAGATGGCGAGATCCCGTAGAGCCATTGTTGCCCGCCGCTCGCTCGTTCTTCCGGATTTCCTCACTCTGGACGATGATATGTTTATATTTCTGTAAGAGTGGCGCGTACGCGCCACTCTTACAGAAAGTGAGATACGCCATCCTCTGGACGACTGGAGGGCTGGAAGAATCGTGAGGTGACTGTTGGGGAAAGGAGGGAACTATGAGCCGTCGACAGCACCAGGTCGCGGAGGCCATCCAGGCCCACGTTGACATGATCATCCGCCGCGAATTGCGCGACCCGCGCGTGGGCATGGTCACGGTGACCCGGGTTGACGTGAGCGAGGATTTGCAGAATGCAACCATCTTCGTCACTGTTTTAGGGGCGCCGGAGGAGGAAAAGGAAACCCTGAAGGCTCTGCGCGGTGCGGAAGGGTTCATTCGCCGCGAGCTGGCACACCGGCTCCGCCTCCGCTACGTGCCGCAGATTCACTTCGCCCCCGACGTGGCCCTCGACCAGGCCATGCGCGTCTACGAGTTGCTCGAAGAACTCAACCTCCCGGCTGAGGGCGAGGAGACCAGGCCACCCGATGAGACAGGAGAACCCGGTGCCGCCGACGACTCCTGATCGCGACGCAGTGGCCGCCGCCATATGCCAGAGCCGCCGGGTGCTCATCTTCAGCCACGTGAATCCGGACGGCGATGCGTTTGGCTCGACGCTGGGCCTCATGTGGGGACTGCGCGCTTTGGGCAAGAGCGCTCCTGTCTCGATTGCGGACCCGGTCCCATTCAACTATCGCTTCTTGCCGGGCTGGCCTGAGATTGCCTCGCGCTTCCCAACCGACGAGGATCTCATCATCACGGTGGATGGCAGCGACCCGACGCGCTTTGGACCTGGCTTCAGCCCTGACACGGTCGGTCAGCGGCCCGTGATTGTGATCGACCATCACGTCACGAACCCCCGCTTTGGCACGATCAACTGGGTGGACCCTGGCTACCCGGCCTGTGCCCAGATGATCTACGACCTCCTCCAGACCCTCGGTGTGCCCATCAGCCCCGAGATTGCCACGTGCCTGTTAACCGGTATCGCTACGGACACGCTGGGTTTCAGTACCGACCACACCACCCCAGAGATCGTCCAGGCGGCCGGCGAACTGATGCGCGCCGGGGGCGACCTCCCCTTCATCCTCAAGCAGGCCTACTCCACCCGGAGGCTGTCCGACGTGCGCCTCTGGGGCCACATTCTGATGACCCTCCAGCTGGAGAGACACCTGACCTGGATCGAGAGCCGCCTGGAGGATCGCCGCGCCGTCGGGGCCTCGGAGGGTGATGGCAGCGGCGTCGCCAGCTTTGTGCTTAGCATCGAGGGTGTCACGGTGGCGGCCCTCTTCGTTGAGCGCGAAGATGGCACGACCAAGGTCAGCTTGCGCAGCGCGGTGGGCTGGGATGTGGCGCAGGTCGCCGCGGCGCTGGGCGGCGGTGGGCATCCCCAGGCAGCCGGTGTGACCCTGAGCCTCCCGCTGGCGGAGGCCAGGGCATTGGTGCTGCACCATCTCGCCCAGCTTCGCCTGCAGGAGGAGTAGGCGTGCCGACTCTCGCTGCGAAGATCGCGCCCCAACGCTCCGCCCAGTATGCCGCGCTGGCCAGCGCGCTGGCCGAGCCCGAGCTGCGGCTCAGTCCCCTCGCCCCGCTGATCGACACCATCCGCCCCACCACCCTGGCCGGTCAGGCCTACCTGCTGCTCGACCTGACGGCCGAGCCCGACGAGGCCCAGCAGCGAGCCCTCTGGCAACTCGGCGCCACCAGCGAATTCTACTGGTACTTCGAGCGGCTCGGGACGGAAGCCGGCCCATTTCTGAAACCGTGCCAACCGGCCTTCGACCCCTTCTTCCCCCCCGAGCTGGTCGAGGCCCGGCGCTACCGGGGCAAGACCAACGAACTCTTCACCACCGTTATACTCAACCTCGCCCGCTGGAGCCGGCCGCCGGAAGCATCGACCGGCCATCTCCGCGTCCTCGACCCCCTGATGGGTGGCGGTACCACGCTCTTCGTGGCCCTGCGCCAGGGTCACGACGCGGTCGGCATCGAGAAGGAGCGCCAGGACGTCGAGTCCACCGACGTCTTTCTGCGCAAGTTTCTCGAGGCCGAGCGCATCAAGCATCATCGCAAGGCCGAACGGGTCAGTGGCGTCTCTGGCCGGCGCTGGCTCTGCACGATCCAGCGCGGGACTCGCCAGTTGCATGTCGTGCTGATCAACGGCGATACCAGGTTGGCGCCTGTGCTCATGGCCAACATCCCCGGTGGTGGCCTCGCCGATCTGATCGTCGCCGACCTGCCCTACGGCGTCCAGCACCAGGTCCACCTCCACGATCTCCTTCGGGCCAGCCTGCCGGCCTGGGCCGCGGTGGCCCAGCCTGAGACCGTCCTGGCACTCTCCTGGGACGCCACCCGGCTGCCGCGTGCCACGATGATCGCCTGGATCGAGGAGGGCGGCGACTGGCAGGTGCTCACGGGCGGCGTCTACGACACCCTCGCCCACCCGGTCGATCGTGTCATCAAGCGGCGCGATCTGGTGATCGCGCGCCACCCCTGAGCCTTCCGCACCGCCCACAAGGGTGCCAGGAGCGACCGGTGCCGAGAAACCTGAGGGGAGGCGGGACCGCGCATAAGCCCCGATCCGACCCTACCGCCATGGGATCTTCGAGCAACGCTCAGAGTAATATCGCATGGGCGAGCGCGACGCGCTCGCCCATGCGACGCACCCTATTCCGGATGAGCGTTGAGAAAAAAGAACCGGAGGCTCGGGAGAGTCCCTCGAACCCCCGGGAGCGCCGAATGATTTTTGAGCAGCTCTGAAGGGTAGGTCCAGGTGCTTGCCTTTTTGGCCTTTTCCTCCTATCCTAGCCGCCGTGATGGACGGGATCTTGATTGTTGACAAGCCGGCCGGCCTGACTTCGCACGATGTAGTGGCGCGGGTCCGGCACCTGGCTGGCACCAGGAAAGTGGGCCACGCCGGCACGCTCGACCCGCCGGCGACAGGGGTGCTGGTGCTGGCCCTCGGCAAGGCTACTCGACTCCTCGAGTACCTCTCAGGACACGACAAGCAGTACCTGGCGACCATCACGCTCGGTTCCGTGACGACGACGTACGACGCCGAGGGCGAGATCGTCACCACGCTGGTCGGCCCGCTCCCCAACCGCGCGACGGTCGAGCGGGCGCTGGCGAGCTTTCGGGGCCAGATCGCTCAGGTGCCCCCGATCTACTCGGCCATCAAGCAGGGCGGCGAAGCGCTCTACGCCAAAGCCCGACGGGGTGAGACCGTCAGCGCACCGCCGTTGCGCGAAGTCACGATTTACGAACTCGACCTGCTGCGTTACGAGCCACCCACGCTCGACATCCGGGTGCGCTGCTCGAAGGGGACGTATGTTCGCTCGCTGGCCCACGATCTCGGCCGGGCCTTGGGCACGGGCGCCTTCCTGGCGGCGCTGCGCCGTGAGGCCAGCGGCCCCTTCACCCTGGCCCAGGCCTACCCGCTTCCCGTGCTGGCGCAGGCCGCGGCTGATGGGCGGCTTGGCGACCTGCTCCTTCCGCCAGGAGCCGGTTTAGAAGCCTACCCGGCTGTGCCGGTCACGCGCGAGGAGCTTGCCGTCCTCCACCACGGGCAGGCGATTGATGGTCCCCGCGCGGCGCCGGGCACCATCGGACGAGCGCTTTTGGAGGGAGCGCTCGTCGCAATAATCGTGTATGACGGCTCAGCTGCCCGTTGGCGGCCGCGCAAGGTACTTGCGTGAGGCGAACTTGGAAGAGCGTGGGCGATTGGACGACCATCCGCAGGCGCACCCGTACGGTGTGTGATGCGCAAGAGAATGGGTCGCATTCACCCTTTCTGGCCCTCCCCCGGCGGGGCAGGTGTTTCTATATGCCCGTTACGTTTCACTCCAACTTCCGGATCAATAGCTCCATCTGGCTAGAGTTCAAACCTTATGCTTGTCCTGCGTGATGATTTTACGCCCTTCCAGGGCGAATCGATTCTGACCATCGGAAAATTCGACGGGCTCCATCTCGGCCATCAGGCGCTGATCAACCAGGTGAAGACGCGCGCGAGGGCGCTTGATCTTGATGTTGTACCGGCCCTGCTCACCTTCGATCCCCATCCCGCGGCGGTGCTGAGCCCACGTGGCCAGCCCCCCCTCCTCACGCCGCTGCCTGAGAAACTCCGGCTGCTTGACCAGTTGGGAATCGAACTGGTCGCACTGGTGACCTTTACCCGTGAGACAGCGGCCACCAGCGCGGCTGACTTTCTACGCTATCTCCAGACTGCACTGCGCCCGCGGGAGCTGTGGGTTGGCCCCGATTTCGCGCTGGGCCACAACCGCGAGGGTGATCTCCCCTACCTGCGTCGCTGGGGCGCCGAACACAACGTTGTCATCGGTACGGTCGAGCCGGTGCAACTGGACGGCGAGACTATCAGCGGCTCGCGCATCCGCGCGCTGCTCGACGCAGGCGACATGGAGGGTGCGGCCCGCCTCCTCGGCCGGCCGATGACCGTCGTCGGCCTGGTCGCGCGCGGCGACCAACGGGGTCACCAGATCGGCTTCCCCACTGCCAACGTCGTGCCTGAGCCCGCCAAGGCCATCCCCGCCAACGGTGTCTACGTGACGCTTGCCGAGGTGGCTGGCGTCCGGTACCCCTCCGTAACCAACGTCGGGGTCCGCCCTACGTTCGGCGGAACGAAGCGCCTGGTGGAAGCCCATCTTCTCGATTGGGAGGGCGACCTGTACGGACGCGAATTGACAGTCCATTTTCTGCACCGTCTCCGGCCGGAGTTGAAATTTAACGGCATCGCCGCGCTTGTGGCCCAAATTGAAGCGGATGTCGCTCAGGCCCGGGAGTGGCTGGCAACCGCCGAGGGGCAATAACATGGCCCAGGTCCAACGAACCCGAGCAGGTCATCGTCGATTGTCAGTAGCTTCTGCACTGAGCTGAGCAAGGAAGACCTCGACCGTTGATTGGGGCAGCACGGTTTGCTGTGAGACAGCCATCGTCTGCTGACTGCTTCCGACGCGCCGCCAAACACAAAGAATGCCCTCGCGAGAAGGGACTCGGCGGGGGCGTTTTCGTATTTGCTCAACCTGGAGTCGCCTGGGCGCACGAGGGGCAAGGCCCTCTGCAAATTGAGCGTCGCGTTTTAGATGGCACGGCCCAGTTCGAGGACGCGCCCGGGGACCGCGAAGCAAGTGCCGCAATGCTCGCAGCGGAGCGTACCGTCGCAGGCCCGCCAGGCGCCGATCGTCCCACAGACCGGACATCGAAGCACTCGGCGCCAATCGCGGGGAACGAGGCGCGGGATGGGCGTTTCCGGCTTGCGCGCCCAGATGAGGTCGTAGTATTCTTGCCAGGGCCTGGTCTCGATATCGGTCAGGCCTACCGAGCGGAGCTTGCGCTCGAAGCGCTGGGGCGACGGTGCCCGGCCAGGCAGCCAGAGAGCGTCGCGGCCCACGCGGTTGCTGACCAGCAACCAGCCCCCCGGAGCCAGCACGCGGACCAACTCGCGGAGCGTCGCATCGGGGTCGGGCACGAATTCGAGCGCTTCCAGCATCGTCACCGCATCGAAACTCCCATCGGCGAAGGACAAGGGCACGGCCGGAGCATGCACCAGCGCGACGCGCCTGGCAAACCCGGAGGTCTTGCGCTCAGCCTGGGCCAACATCTGGCGTGAGAGGTCCAGACCGACGATCTGCCCGTCGAAGCTCATCACCCGGCAGAGCGCCAGCGGCAGCCGCGCCGTTCCCGTGGCGACATCGAGAACCAACGCGCGGGGCCCGACGGTCTCTTCCAGACGACTCGCCAGGGGGTAGCCCAAAAACCAGAATTCATCGGTATCTACGTACTGCTTGACATCGTCGTAGGTCTCTGCGCCCCAGTCGTAGATCGCCTGGACGGCACGCGCACCGAAGTAGGCACCTTCCGTCATCACAACGGCCCAGTAGATGACCAGCGCCACGATGAGAACGACGAGGGCAGTGATAACGAGCCAGACGATCATGGCTGCGATTATACCCGTGCCAGGTGAAACGCGAAACGGTGAAACGCGAGAAGTTCCGGGCAAGGCCGCCCGCATTTCACGTGTGGCACCTGCCATCAGGTCTCGAGCAAACCCAGCCTGGAGGACCGCAGATGGACATGATCACGGTGGAGGAAGGCGAATTCAACGGCCTGGCCTGCGTGTGGCTGAGCAACGGCCAGGTCCGTCTGGCGGTCACCACCGGCCGAGGGCTACGGATCGTCTTGTGGGGGTGGCAGCAGGGCGACAATATCTTCGCCGAGCTGCCTGAATTCGCGCTGGAGACTCCCGCCGGGCTCTATCATTTCCTGGGGGGTCACCGCCTGTGGCACGCTCCGGAGGCTCTCAATCGAACCTACCAGCCGGAGGAATGGCCCGTCGCCGTGGAGATCACCGCCAACGGGGCGCGCTTCGCCGCCCCAGCAGACGGTGCCGGGATCGTCAAGGAAATCCAACTCGCCCTCGCCGCCGCCACTCCCCGGGTAACGGTCACCCACATGCTCCGCAATGCGGGCCTCTGGCCGGTCGAGTTGGCACCTTGGGCGCTCTCGATGTGCCGGTTGGGCGGCGTCGTGCTCCTCCCCCAACCCCAAGGTCCCGCCGACCCCGACGGCCTGCTGCCGAACCGGCGCTTCAGTTTCTGGCCGTACAGCGACCCGACCGATTCCCGTGTGCACCTGGGCAACCAAGTCGCTCTGGTCCATGCCCGCCCTGCCCCACGCAACAAGCTCGGCTATCGCAACCGCCACGGCTGGGTCGCCTACTGGTTGGAGGGAACCCTGTTCAGCAAACAGTTCGATCCCCACCTTGATGCCGACCATCCTGACTTTGGATGCAACACCGAATGTTTCCTGAACGACTCATTTGTTGAGCTGGAGACGCTCGGCCCGCTGGTGCGGCTGGCACCGGAGGCCGCAGTCAGCCACACCGAAGTGTGGCGGCTCCACGCGGACGTACCGCCCGTGGCGACCGAAGCCGAAGCCGTGGCGGTCGCAGGCGCTCTCGGTCTGATGGGACTGGAACCTGAGGCCGTCATGTGACGTCCGAGATCTCGGGACGCGCCGAGATGCTCACCGTGGAACACTCCCCCAAAAGGAGGGCCAGGCGATGAGAAGAGCGACCCGCTTCATTCTTTCCCTTCTGATACCACTGGCGTTCGTGATCATTGTGCAAGCCGTTGAACGCGAGCAAACCGCTGCCTGGCGATTCGAACTGGACAGGTATCGTGCGTACAAATACTCGGATTCTTCAAACGGAACGATCCTTCGTGTGGTTCAAGCACAGCAACCATGGTACTTCCAGCAGGACATGAGCTCGTTGGTTTACGGTGATAGCGGTCACTATCAAACCGATTACGGTTACAGCAACAGACCAAGCGGCATATACAGGCTTCCGCCATCACCGGCAGACAGTCGGTTGAAAGATAATCGCAAGCCTCTCCCATTCCCGCCCCAGGAGGTGTGGTGCGTCCTGTTGGAGCAAAGCCGCGACACCGACCGGAGCGGAGAAACAACAACGCCTGCCGTTGTGTTTGTCGCCCTCCACCAAGATTTATACAACGCTGACTGGGTCGTTCATGAGGGCGTTGGAGCCTCCGTCAGTCAGGAGTCGAGAGCGAGTCTATCGAGGATTGGCTGTGAGTTGCGCGTGGATCCTTAACACTCCGGCCGCATCTCTCAGGTGACGCCGGGCGGGGAACTGACAGAAAAGTTCGTATCGGAGCGCTTGAGCCAAAAGCATCGCAAGAGTTCTGGCAGTTCCCTACGCCTGGGATGTCCCGAGGAGCCCCGGAAGCATCGGGGAAACGCTCGGGCCACCTCCAGGCGCCCTGTTTGCGGCTTCCGAACGCCTGCCGCCGTTATCGCCGTCAAATGCAACAGGCCTCCGATTGCAGCGGAGGCCTGAGCGCTTATTCGGGTTGCTCGTTACCCTCATCCGTTGGGGGTGGGCCGGAGGGTTGGTCGCCCGAGGGTGGCGGGGGTGGTGGCTCCCCCTCTGGCTCTTCGCCCTCCTCGTCAACTGGCTCGGTCGGGACTGCCAGATCGGCCCAGAGCGCGTCGGCCCCACGAGCGGGAGAAGCGGGCGGTGGTGACGGCCAATCTTCGTCATCGAGCGGACCAATCGGTGGTGAGCCGGGACCGAGCGCTGCCGCCGCTGGATAGCGCTGCGTTCCGCCGCGACTCAATACCACCGCCCCCAACCCCCAGGCAGCCAATACCAGCCCTACAATCCCCCCGATGCAAGGAATGAAGCCGAAGATGTTGTTGACCAACGTCAGTAACGCCGTGCCAATTGCCGCCGCTGCCGCCGCCCGCGGGCTCCGGACATCGGCCATCCTCAGCAGGCGATCCCCGATAAAGAGCCCGAGCCCGACCCAGCCAAAGAGTGCCGCAACCACCAGCACGATCCACAGGACGAGCGCGACGGGAATGCCGATGAGCGTAATCACCAGGATGATGCTCACGGCGATCGCAGCGGGAACGGTGAGACAACCCACCCCGGCACTGGCCGCGGGCGCACTGCTCGCCGTGGCCGCGACATTGCGCGTGTGGCGGGGCAGAAAGAGGGCCACGATCAGACCCAGCGCCCCCAAGGCGATGGTGGTGAGCACCAGCTTCACCAGCCCCCAGATGAGCCGCAAGAGGAAGTTACCCGGTCCCTCACGCCCGACCACCACCGGCGGCGGCCCACCCGGGCCGAATCCGGGGAGCGCGAACCGG
>DOUV01000911.1 GCA_003520455.1 Chloroflexota bacterium
CCCGGCCGCAGTATCAACCGCCGCGCTCGTGTTCTCCTCCGCGTCGGCGCCGGCCCCAGCCGTGGTTTCCCTGACCGGTCAGGACAGGCAACCGCCGGGCTCTGGACAGCGCTGGTCAGGTGAAATTGGAAACTTGCAACAGACCGGCCGCGTGCTCGACCGTCATGTCGGCACAAGGTGCCCCCTTACGCGGAGAGAGCTTTCGCTCTGATCTCCAACGCGAACATGCGGGCCATCTCGGCGCCAGACGCAGCGTCCGGTGCATATCCATCCGCACCGATCTCTTTTGCGAAGCCCGCAGTGACCGGGGCACCACCCACGAGCACCTTCGTGGCGTGGTGCAAATCCGCCTCGTTGAGGGCCTGGATGACTCCCGCCATGTTCAGCATCGTGGTTGTCAACAAAGCTGCAAGGCCGATCACGCACGCACCGCTCTCACGCACGGTTTGTACGACCTGCTCTGGGCGGACATCCACGCCCAGATCGATGACTTTGAAACCCGCTCCCTCAAGCATCAGCCCGGCCAGATTCTTGCCAATGTCATGGACATCCCCCTGGACCGTCCCGATGACGGCCGTCCCAAGAGGTGCAGCGCTGCTCGCCCCGAGTATCGGTTGAAGCAGGGCGATTCCCGCTTTCATGGCCCGAGCGGCAATCAGCATCTCAGGGATAAAGATCGCGCCGGTCTGAAAGCGGTAGCCGACAACGTCCATGGCCGGGATCATGCCTTGCGTGAGTACAGTATGCGGATCGAGACCGGCGTCGAGCGCTTCCCGCACCAACTCGCGACTGCCCACGTGGTCACCTTCGATAATCATCTCTTGCAAGTCGAGGAGAATCTCCGAGTCCATCAGGACCTCCATGTGCTCTGTTTTCGCTGATCTCGAACCGTTCAAAGAAGGCTCGCACCTCGCTCCGCCGTTCTTCGGTTGTGAAGGCTGCGCTCAAGGCGTCGAGGTTCAACGCTCGGAAGAACGAGGGCTGGAATCCCAGCTCGCCCGACAAAGTGCGGTACTCGTCGCTGAGTGTGATCGCCGATATGCCGGGGTCGTCGGTGTTCACCGACGCACGCACCCCCGCGTCGATCAACCGCCGGATGGGATGCTCGACCAGTGATGGAGTCGCCCGGGTCTGCAGGTTGCTGGTCACACACACCTCGAGTAGAACCTCGCGCGCGCGCAACAGCCCCAGCACCGCTTCATCCTCGACCGACCGGATGCCGTGGCCAATCCGGCTCGCATGCAGCTCCGTCACCGCCGTCCGGACCGTCTCAGCCGGTGCAATCTCGCCGGCGTGAATCGTCATGCCCAGGCCTTCGGCCGCCGCTCGCGCGCACACGCGTGCATAGCTGTCAAGGCCCAGCTGGCGGATATCCCCGGCGATGTCCACCCCACGCGTCCCCCGGGCGCAGTAGCCGAGTGCCAGATCAACCGCCTCCTCGCCAATCCGCTCTCCGCCGTACTGCGGGATGATGACGATCAGCTCGACCCGCGTTCTAAACCGCTCCTCGGCCGCTTCCTTCCCGGCGACCACCGCTTCCGTCACCGTTTTCGGGCTCAGCGCGCAATAGTCGGCGATGAAGTGGGGGCAAAAGTGCAACTCCAGGTAGAGAACGTTGTCGCTCGCCGCGTGCTGCACAGCCTCGACCGTCACGCGCGCCAGGTCGTCTTCCGTTTTCAAACACGGCATGAAGAAATCGAATTTGGCCAGAAAGTCGAACAGGCTCTGATCACGATCGGTCGCCTGGATGTGCGGCAGGAGCGTTTCGACCGGCGTATTCAGATAGCAGCCATGATTCTTGCGAAAAAGGTCGAGGATCGTCTGCGGGCGTAGTGCACCCTCCAGGTGGCGGTGCAGATCGACTTTGGGCCAGCTGCGGATCGCCTCAAGCGTATAGGCGCTTGTTTCCATTGTCAGATACCCCTGACATCAATCGTTCGCATAGGCTGGCAACCGAAACTCGGATGCCTCTTCTGCCAGCCGTTGGCGCATGACCTCGCACTCGGCGACCAGGTCGTCAATGGTGCGGGCATCGTTCTCGAGTAAGTGCCTGAGCCACTTGTAGCCGTAGGCGACATGGTTGATCTCATCCGACCAATCGTAGTCGGCGAACATCGCCGAGCGCCGGGCGCCTTCCTCGGTCCAGCGCTTGACGCGCGGCGGCCGCACATGGATGTGGCGAGCCTCGGCCATCATGGTCAGATCACAGTATCGGTGCGCCCAGGGCATCCGGACACAGCGCTCGTACTCGCTCACCGCGACCGGATAGTCGCTGATCCCGATCCCGAGCTCCTTGAGTCGCATCTCGCCCATCTCGCAGTGGCGAATCTCATCCCAGCAGTGCCGCGCCAGATCGTGGTAGAACTCCCAGGGCATGTCCTCGGCGTCGAAGATGACGCTCGCCACCAATTCGGCCGCCCACATCTCCGAGAAGTACAACCGGAAGGCCGCAATCTCGTTCTCGCGCAGGGGGAGGCCATCCATCTGGGCCTGAGGAAGGTAGGCCTCCGACGCCGGCCGGATGACGAAGCGCGCGTCGCGTTGGGCTCTGCCGCTCCGCTTGAATGGGAGGAAGCTGGCGGGGCGTGGTGCGTTCGGCTCTTCGGTCGCCGGCAAGTCGCCGGCGAGACCGCCCGCGGCCGCCACTAACCGGTCGAGGTACTGTTGCCACTCGCTCGCCCCGCGCCGGATCGCCTCGTTCTGCAAGAGGGTTGCCAGCACCTCCTCCGCCCATTCGAGGTGGCGCTCCTCGTCTTGAACGATCTGACACAACAGGTCCACGGTCGGCGCGTCGACCACATAACTCGCTGCGGGAATGTGCCGCTGGTAGGCATCGAGCAGGTGCCGCTTGATCGTCAGGTACAGACCTGCCAGGAGCGCGGCCGGCTCCGGCGCGTTCAGAGCCTCCCCCATCAGGAACACGAGCCGGGGGTCGGCATCCGCCTTGGGATGGCCCCCGCGGAGCTCGCGCAATCGCTGGTAGAGCCGGTCGGCATGCTCGGCCTCGTCCCACAGATGGCGGCCGATGGCCTTCTTCACTTCCCACTGAGGCACCTCCGGAAGCCACCCCGCCAGGATGCGCAGCAGCCCGCGCTCGATGTAGGAGTAGCGGCGCAGCAGGTGACCGCTCTCCAGCACGTTGTACCCTGTCGTTCGAGCCATTTCCGTCGTGACACCCACCGTTGGTTCCTCCCTTTCGAAGAGTTTGCTCACTCCATCCAGCGCCGGTTGTAGCGGCGCAGCGTCTCCGATGCGGCCAGCAGATTTTGGACGCGGATGAACCGCGACAGCGCGTTGCCACTGCTGAAGCCGTAGCCGCCACCGGGAGCACAGGCCGCCAACAGCCGTTCCACCTCAGCGGTGATCTCGGCCGGCGTGGCGCGGGCCAGCTGGTCCACGCTGAGATTGCCGATCAGGGCCACCCGTTGCCCGTACTCGCGCTTGAACGCGTAGATATCCATCGCGCCCGGCTCGATGGGATGGATCGCCACCGGACCCAACGCGAGAATATCCTCAATCACCGGCAGGATATTGCCGTCGCTGTGGAAAATCCACGGCTTCGTGATGCGGCAGGCGAGGTCTCGGAAGAAGGGGAACACGTGGCGCCGTAGGGCTGCCGGCGAGATAAAAGGGCCGGCCTTGTAGGCCAGGTCGTCGCCGACCCAGATGAAATCAATCTCCGGCATCTGGCAGTAGATCTCGATCAGGTTGGCGGTGTAGGCCGCGTAGCGCGCCAGGACCTCCTCAACCAGGCCGGGGTCGTCGTAGAGGCTCAAGCACAGACCCTCGAAGCCCATGTCGGCGATGGCGTAATCGAGGCAGAAGGCGAACTCGCAGTACAACGCCAGACCGCTGTCGCCGATCGCCGCGCGCGCCGCGCGAACCTGCGGGGCGAGCTCCTCCGGAGTGAACGTCGGGATCTCCAACCTGGCGAGGTCGGCGCGGGTATGGATCAATGGGACGCGGTCGAGGACCGGTTGGCTCTCATCGCGGAGCGTGCCGAAGGTCTCCCAATGATAGATGCCCAGGGCATCGATGCCGGCGGCGCGCGCAAAGGCCACTTTCTCGGTCCAACTGATGTCAATCTGCTGGCTGGACGCCGCTTGCGCCTCCGGTACCGGCTTCCCCAGCGACCGAAGCATGATGGCCTCATCGATCGCGATCTCTAGCCATGGAACCGGCCCTTCGACGTGGTCGAATGCCGCCCAAATCTTTTCAACGGAAGTAAGCATAGGTGAACTCGTTCAGAGAATATCGGGAACAGGATGGGACGAGGCCTCCGGTGCCGGCTGCGACAGAGCATCCGGCGCCCGGCGCGGCCGCTGGGGGCGTGCGGCCCGGAAGATCAGGGCCGCCAGGGTCGTCAGGTAGGGCAGCATCAGCGTGAGCTGTGAGGGAATGCCCACATTCTGGATGCGGAGCGAGAGCCCTTCGGCAAACCCGAACAGCAGCGCCGCCAGCAAGACGCCGGCGGGATTGGTGCGGCCG
>DOUV01000239.1 GCA_003520455.1 Chloroflexota bacterium
AGCTCGCGTAGTTGCCGGCCGTGTCAACGGCGTCGGCAATCTGGCTGGGGGTCAGGCGGAAGCGGTTGGCCAGTGCATTCAGGTCGTCCGGTGCGAGGGTGACGCCCGCCGTGGCCAGATGGGTTTCCCAGTGGGCTCGGCGCTGGGCAAAGTCGGGGATGGGGAAGGGGACGACGACGATCCCCGTCGGCCCGCGCTCGATGGGGACCCACGGTTCCGTGCCGGCGAGAATGGTGACACCGGCGTCGTCGGCCAACTCGGTCATGAGCCGCTGGTAGAGCTGGAGGCGCTCGGGGTGGCGTTCGTCACTCCGCAGTGCGTCCAGGCCGTCCAGGTAGAGAATGGCGTCCTGGAGCCAGGCCTCGTGGAAGAGGAGTTTGAGGCGCGGCTCGAAGTCGGTGTCATTGGTGACAGCCCGCGCCAGGTCGGCGATCAACAGCGGCGTGTCGACCGCGCTCGCCAGGCCCTCAGCGGCCCGACGCTTGCTCCCACCGCGCGGTCCATGGAAGTAGAGCCGCAGGGGTTGGCCCGACTCCAGTGCCTGGTTGATCAAGGCCGGCAGCACCTGCCGGACGTCGGCATTCAGAGCCGCCTCGCGGGGAGAGGAGCCGGGCCCGACGATCTGGCAGAAGGGCGCCAGCCGCGCATCCAGGTTCTTCTGGCCGAGCAGCCAGTGGACGATCTGGTCGTCCAGCTTGAGATAGTGGGACAGGAGCGGTGGCTGGACCTGATTGGGGTCGGGGATCAGGTGGATGAGGTCATGCTGGATCAGCGGCGCGTTCGAGGCAAAGTGGGCGCGCCGCGCCACCTTCATGTCGAGGGAGGAGCAGAGCAGGTTGAGGGCCAGATCGATGCTTGGCCGCCGGCGGGTGACGTCGTCCTGGAGGTAGGCGTACAGTCGTTCGTAGCGCAGATCGAGCTCGGGGGCCAGCGCGATCAGAATCAGATCGACATCGAAGGGCGAGAGGCTGAAGGCCCACTGCAGCCAGGCCAGCCGCGAGTCATCCCTGGCGCGGCCCCGCTCGAATTCCTCGGCGTTGCCGCCTTCGGCCTGAAGGGTAGCGGCGCCCGGCGCGCGGGACAACAACCGCTTCGCCTCGTCCCGTGTGATATACAGCCCGCGGTAAGGGTCGGACGCCGCCTCGGGCCCGTAGGTCTCCTGGGCGCTGGCAACCGCCTGCTCGAGCAGATGGTCCAGCCGTTGCAAGGCCGGCAGCAGATCGTTCAGGGCCTGCCTGGCAGCGTCCCCCTCGATATCTTCAGCTGTCGCTTTTACCCGTTCAGCCACTCCATTACCTTCCCGCGTTCTCGGACCTGCGGTTGTCGCAGTCTTCGGCGTCCCTTCCGGGTGCGCATTGGTCCAACCAACGTCTGACCAGGTCGGGGATCTCATCGACCGCTCGAAATGTGCCGATTGTGAGCCCGCTCACCCCAACCAGCTCACCGTACTGCAGTTCGCCCTCCCCACTCACTAACAAGCGCATCACCAATACGAGATAGCGCTTGTCAACCAACTCCTCGGAAGCGGGCTCATCTGGCAACAGACGGTCTCCCCGGTCAGTGTGAGGGTTACGATGTCTGCAATTATCGACCTGGTTGCTGAGAGCCGTCTGACATGCGTCTGACAGAAGTCTGAGATGCGGCTGAAATCCGGCTGAAATCTGGCTGAACGTGCTTCCAGCAGTTTTGAGTGGCGGGCGGGATGGTTGGGGAAAGCTGGGTGACAGGGAGAACAGATTGAGCGGGGAACGGGAGGGACGAAAGCGGCTCATCCTCGAATACCGCGGAGCGCCGGGCGGGTCGCCGGTGCGTCGCACTTCAGAACGTGCGGCGCACCGGCGGGGATTGGAGGGCCGTTCTGGTCGTTGGCCTCGGCATCCTGAGGGGCAAGAGTGAGACATGGCCCACGAGGCCCATGGTTCAACGAACCATGGACGATGGCGTATCTCACTTTCTGTAGAAGTGGCGCGTACGCGCCACTTCTACAGAAATATGAACACATCATCACCATGGACAACGGGCCACCGACAGCGGACTGCGGGCGAAGGGGCTACACGCTGGCGGGATCCAGGCGGATCGTGTCGTACAGGTCGATGGTTGCTGGCTCGGGCGTGGCGTTGAATTCAACCCTCAGGGCCTGGGAGCAAATCTGATACTGGCGGAGCGCCTGGGCGCGCAAGCCCAGGCGCACGTAGCAGCGCATCGCCTGGCGGTGGGCATCCTCGCGGCAGGGATCGTGGGCCAGCAGGCGGTGGATGTATTTCATTGCCTCGGCCGGGTTCCGGCGGGCGTAGTAGTAGTCGGCCAGGCAAGCCAACAGATCGAGGCAGGCAGCGCGTAGCCGCTCCCGCTCGATCACGGTGCAGATGCTCGAGTCGCCGCACAAATCGCCGCGGTAGAGCACCAGGGCCCGTTGGCAATGGGCCAGGCCTTCGGCTTCGTGCCCGCTCTGGAGCAAGCGTTTGCCCGCGTTGCTCCAGGTGTCAAAACAGTCGATATCGACCTCCACTCCGCTTTCCGTGTTGAGGCTGTAGTACCCATCTTCGTGGGTGACGAGTTCGGCCCCGTCCAGCGACTTGCTGGCAAGTTTGTTCAACCGGTAGGTGAGACTGTTGAGTGATTGGCCTGCGAGGGTCGACTCACAGTCGGGCCACAGGTGTTCGAGCAGATGGAGGCGCGGTACGCGCCGCTGACGGGCCAGAGCCAAATGGCTCAGGAGCGTCTCGGCCTTGCTGCCGCTGCCAATGGGCGCGAGGGCGCCTTGCAGGGTCAGCCTGAACGTTCCCAACAGGGCGACCAACACAGGGGGCTGTGTCCCTGGCCCAATGATACTGACGGGGTGGACATCAAACATGCGGCTCCCTCCCGATTCAAATATCAGGATTCCTTGGGAAGTTATAGCAATGAGTTTTGAGACACGCGTTATTGGGGGCCAGAAAGTATCTTCCTGGCCGGATGTCAAGCCAGAACTCGGAACTCAAGATTGAATACGCATCGGGGCAGGTGGCGCTGGGGCAAACAACGTGGTGGCCCGGCTTGATCGTATCCCCTCACTCGCCGCGCCTGGTGCTGACTCCCAAGTATCCGCGACGGAGGGGGCAGACACCCGGCGGGCGAAGACGTGCGCGGCTACGCAGAGCAGGTATTCGAGATATGTGCGCGGTTCTACTCGATTAAACGCCGACTGATGATGATTTTGTCGCTTGCCTGGCTTAAGTTTGTGCCGCGCAGGCGATGCCGGAGTGCCGCCCGCGAGGACCGGCTATCAGCTCTAAGTGTACAACAGGCTTGATGGTGCGGAGTCTCGATCCGGTGGATTATCGATTCTACACTGTAGCGAAAAGGCGCAGCGGAGACAAAACCTGCGTTGAGGGAGTCTGGTCGGGCGATGACTTATCTGGCTCGACCGGAGCGCCTTTCGTCGCAGCGGGTGCCTCGCTCGACGAGGCCGGGTCGGCGGCGGCACAGCGGAAACCGACGTCGTCGTAGCCGCCGCTGGCCAGAGCGCCGGCCACTTCCCACGCCCTGGCGGCGTC